>NZ_CP146991.1:0-27500 GCF_001941975.2 Sporomusa sphaeroides DSM 2875
AGTTATTCACAATTGTTGATATCTTTGTGGATAACTTATGTTAATCTCTCATATATTTTGTGGAAATATTTCATAACAACAGAAAGGAATGATTACTTACAATGAGCGCTGATACCGCTTATATGGCAAGCATATGGCAGCAGGCTCTGGTACATATGAAAAAAGCGTTTATCAAGCCGCTTTTTGAAACATGGATCAAATCAACCATGCCATTATCCATTAATGATAACGTTATTGAAATTGGCACTCCCAAGCAATTTGTCAAGGAATGGCTGGAAAGCCGTTACGTCCCTATCATTAAGGAAGCCTTAAAAGCTGCCGCCAACAAAGACTTTGAGATTGTTTTTATTAATATGGATATGGAGGAAGAAATAGACGAAACTGCCCTGCTGAACATTGATATAGAAGCACAAATCGATGTTCTGCAAGAAGAACAAATTAACCAGCAACAGCAGAAAGAAAACATTACCCCTTCAGACCAACTATCCCAACCGGCAGAAGATGTTGATATAGATAATGTAGATTATTTAAAATACCTTGACGACATCGGCGATATTCCTCAGGCCGCCGCCCTTGCTCCTTCACCGACTATCCTGGAGACCCCCTCCCGGCCAGCTGTACCAAAAACAAAACGTTTTGACCAGCAGCCAAACAGCAATATGCCGGCAACAGAAGATTTTAACCTAAATCCCAAATATGTATTTTCCACCTTTGTTATTGGCAATTCCAACCGGTTGGCCCACGCAGCTTCGCTGGCTGTTTCAGAGGCGCCGGCTCAGGTATATAATCCTTTTTTTATCTATGGCGGTGTAGGCCTTGGCAAAACACATCTGATGCATGCCATTGGTCACCGTATTAGGGAAAATAACCCCAATATTAAGGTTGTCTATATTTCCAGCGAAAAATTCACCAATGAGCTCATTAACTCGATTATTAGCGGCAATCCCGAGAGTTTCCGCCAGCGTTACCGCAATATCGATGTTCTCTTAGTGGATGATATCCAGTTTTTGTCGAAAAAAGAACATACCCAGGAAGAATTTTTCCATACCTTCAACACCTTGCATGAAGCCAATAAACAGATCATTATTTCCAGCGACCGGCCGCCGCGGGAAATTCAGACACTGGAAGACCGGCTGCGTTCCCGTTTTGAATGGGGGCTGATCACAGATATTCAGCCACCTGATCTGGAAACACGTATTGCCGTCCTCCGTAAAAAAGCCATGATAGAAAGCCTGAATGTCCCTAATGAAGTCATTGTCTATATTGCCAGCCGGATTGAAAATAACATCCGCGAACTGGAAGGCGCTCTTATCCGCGTAGTTGCCTATGCTTCTTTAAATAATCAGCCAATTGATATTGATTTAGCCACCGAAGCCTTAAAAGATATCTTTCCCAACGGCCGGCCAAAACAAATCACCACAGAGCTTATTCAAGATATTGTCGCCGGTCATTTTAAAATCAAGCTGGAAGATCTTTCAGCCAAAAAACGCACCCGCAATGTAACCTATCCCCGGCAAATTGCCATGTATTTATGCCGGGAACTAACCGAAACGTCATTGCCTAAGATCGGTGAAATCTTTGGCGGCCGTGATCATACCACAGTTATCCATGCCCATGATAAAATCAGCCGCGAAAGACAAATGGACGCCAAATTGAACAATACAATCAAGGATCTGGTTAAACGTATTGAATCATAGTGTATAAACCTGTTAATAACCTCTTATTAAAGATGTACACAAAATGTGTATAACTTTATTCAGGTGTTTTTGTGTTAATATGTTGATAACTGCCCTATCACTTATCGACATATTACTAACATCATAATTTCATATACTGCAAGCATTCGACATATTTATCAACATATCAACAGCGCCTACTACTATTACGGCTATTTATTACTATATGCATTAAATAATAATAATATTACAGCTTTAAATAAAAACTTTTTCTTATTTTCAATTGCAAGGAGGCTCCTCTAATGAAAATTACCTGTTCTAAAGACAGGCTGAATCACGCAGTGCAAACAGTCCAAAAAGCAGTTGCGGCTAAAGCTACGCTGCCGATTTTATCAGGCATCTATTTATCCGCGGAAAATAACAAATTAGAACTGCAGGCCACCGATTATGAACTTGGCATTTGCTGCACGATTGATGCACAGGTGGATATTCCCGGGAAGATAGTTATTTCTGGCAGATATTTTCAAGAATTAGTAAAAAGGCTCCCTGGCGACACAGTAGAAATTGCCTCTTCAACCGAAGACCGGACAATAAAAATTATGGCAGGTACTTCCCAATTTAACTTATTGAGCTTGCCAGCCGATGAATTTCCTGTATTAAAATCCTTATTTGACAAGCAAAATGGTACAAGCAACTTAACTATTAAAGATAATGTTTTACGCGATTTAATTAAAAGAACAGTCTTTGCCTGCGCCACCGAAGAAAGCAGACCGATATTTACGGGAGCATTATTGGAGCTAACAGAAAATGATGTACGGATGGTGGCCACAAATACTCACAGGCTGGCGTTAAAAAAGAGTATAACGGAGCAAACTACAAGTAACAGCAACCTAAAAATCATTATTCCTTCCAAGGTTCTTAATGAATTAGCCCGTTTACTCAATTCGGAATTACCGGTAGATGTAAATATTTGCTGGGAAAAGAACAAAGTAGCTTTTCGCTTCGAAAATGTATATTTGGAATCAAGACTGATCGAAGGACAATACCCTGACTATAACCGGGTTATACCACCAGAATTTGGTACAACCGCCACCATCAATACCGCATTATTTATCGATGCTGTAGAACGTGTTTCCCTGATGGCCAAAGACGGCGAATATAATGTAATAAAATTCCAGTTTAATACCAGTGAAGTCATCATTACCTCCAATAACCCTGATATCGGCAAAGCTTATGAAACCATACCTGTTTCCACCGAGGGTACTGACATTACCATTGCTTTTAATGCCAAATATGTAACCGACATTCTTAAAAATATCGGTAGTCCTGAACTGCTATTTTCGCTGAATACACCGCTTAGCCCGGCCAGTATCAGACCGGTTAATGACGAAAATTACACGTATATTATTACTCCGGTTCGTACTTTGTAAAAATAGAGGATTGACGATGGAAGACATTGAAATATACACCCGGGAAATTAATATTGACCAGCTGTTAAAATGGGCAGGCATTACTGATAATGGAGCCCAAATAAAACCACTTATTGAAGATCAACTAATAAAGCTTAATGGTGCTCTTGTTACTGAGCGCCGGAAAAAAGTCCGTCCTGGAGATATTATTGAGATAGCGGGAATTGGCAGCTGGAGAATTATTACAGGTGAGGCATGAGAGTAAACCGGCTTAGTTTACGTAATTTTCGTAATTATAAACACATTGATATTGATTTTACTGCTAATATCAATGTGTTTATTGGCCCTAATGCGCAAGGCAAGACTAATCTGTTAGAAGCCTTATATCTGGCAGCTATGGGGCGCTCACACCGGACCAATACCGATCAGGAGCTTATTTGCTGGGACCAGCCGGCAGCCAGTATTGAAGTTATGTTTGTTCGCCAGGAGCTTGAAAACTCTTTAAAAATTAAATTTATAGCCAATCAAAATAAGGAGATACTATATAATAGTCACCCCTTACCGGCCCGGGAAATTGTAGGCTCACTTAATGCCATATTATTTTCACCGGAGGATTTGTTATTAATAAAAGGAGCGCCGGCTTTACGTCGGCGCTTTTTGGATAATGAAATTTCACAGGCAAATCCGCCCTATTACCGGCAGTTGTTAAACTATAACAGAATGCTTAGTCAGCGTAATAACCTCTTAAAAAAAATCCGGGAACGAAAAGCCAGTCAAGAATTACTTGCTCCCTGGGACGAGCAAATAGCCGGCGCTGCTGCGGTTATAACCAAAAAACGCTTAGAGGCTGTAAAAAAACTAACCATGCTGGCTAACCTTCATCACCGCAAAATTACCAACAGTCGTGAAAATTTAATAGTATCCTATCATCTAAACGGCTTACAGCAAGATAAAACCGAGGATTTAAGCGGCTGGTATCATGAACAGCTTGGCCGGCAGCGGCAACAGGATATTTTTAGCGGCAGTACCGGCGTTGGTCCGCATCGTGATGATCTTATCCTGTTAGTGAACGGCAAAAATTTACGCAACTTTGGCTCACAAGGCCAGCAGCGAACCGGTGTATTGGCTCTAAAGCTGGCAGAGCTGGAATTTATTAAATCAGAAACCGGTGAATATCCGATATTATTACTGGACGACGTTATGAGTGAACTTGACGCCGCCCGCCGTTCCGAGCTGCTCTTGTTTATCAAAGAGCGTGTTCAGACCTTTATTACCGCTGCGGACGAACAATATTTTGGCCAAACAAAGTTGGGAAAATTTTATCGCATACTGGGCGGTACAGTAACGGAGTGATTACGATGTTTCGGCTAAAGGATATATTGCCAAATACGCTAAAAACCATCGGTTTGACCAAGCAATACAATACCCAGTCGGTTATTGTTCATTGGCAGGAGATTGCCGGTGACGAAATTGCCAGCCACGCCTGGCCGGTATCCATTCAGCGCGGCGTCTTACTGCTGGCTGTAAATAATCCGGTATGGAGCCATCATCTTATGATGCTAAAACCCATACTTATGGACAAAATCAATACATACTTAAACGAAAAACTAGTATTTGATATTAGATTCCAAGCAGGAAATTTGCAAAACTACCAGAATAATCAAGAAGATGGGGTAAATATTCCCTTATTGCAGCCAGCAAAGTTAAATTCGGAAGAATTAGCTGACCTGTGGCAGGCAACAGCAGCAATACAAGATGACAGTCTAAGAAAAAAATGTTATTATGTGTTAATAAAACAAACAGCATTGCATAAAGCCAAGCAACAAGAAGGCTGGAAATCCTGTAAACGCTGCAATGTATTGGTGCCACCTGCTCAAGTATATTGCACAGTATGCAGTATTGAGTGTAAGCAGGAGACAAAACAGGCTATTACCAAACTGCTGACAGAAGCTCCCTGGCTTACTTATAAAGAAGTTTGCCAGTTTGTTCCGTGCAGCCCACGTCAATTCCATGCTGCGAAAAAGCGTTTAGTCCATAAGCTGATTCATGCTTTATTTCAACCCGGATGGGACAAGCTTAACGAAGCCACTCTGGTTATGTTAATGACCGGCGTTAAGCCAGGCAGGATCAATGATACAATGGTAGATACCGTAATCGGTAAGATAAAAGTGCGACTTGCGGAAAAAGTCAGGAGGAAAAGTCATGTTTCTGCATATAGGCGCTGATACTGTTATTCCCTTACGCAGCGTAATTGCTATCTTGGACTTTAAAATAACCGGGTCAGCGGTTACTGACCAATATATGAAAAACAGTAAATCTACAAATAAAGTTATTGATATTTCTGATAATAATGCTAAAAGTTTTGTTATAACCGATCAAAATGTTTATTTATCTGCTATATCCTCGCAAACGCTGAAAAAGCGGGCAGGTTATATACCGGTCGATGAAGAGTAGCAGTAATGCCGCAAATGGCGGCACAGTCGTAACTTGTTGTAGAAGATAACGGGGGTTTGACATAATGGTAGATACGGTGGATATAAGTGATACAACAGTAAATGGCAGCTATGGCGCGCAACAGATTCAGGTTCTGGAAGGCTTGGAAGCTGTGCGTAAACGTCCTGGCATGTATATTGGCAGCACCTCGGCCAGAGGTTTGCATCATCTGGTATATGAGGTTGTGGACAATAGTATTGACGAAGCCTTAGCCGGTTTTTGCAATAAAGTGACAGTTAAAATACATCCGGATAACAGTATAACGGTTACTGACAACGGCCGCGGCATCCCGGTAGATATGCATGAAACAGGGAAACCGGCCGTTGAAGTTGTGCTCACCATCCTTCACGCCGGGGGAAAATTCGGCGGTGAAGGCTATAAAGTATCAGGTGGTCTTCATGGGGTTGGTGTATCGGTAGTAAATGCGCTGTCAGAATGGATGGAAGTAGAAGTCAAAAGAAACGGCAAAATTCACTTTATCCGGTTTGAGCGCGGCAATACTGTTCAAAGCCTTACTGTTACTGGTGAAACAGAGGAGACAGGCACCAAAGTTTCTTTTAAACCGGATAAAGAAATATTTGAGGAGCTTGAATATAGTTTTGATACCTTAAAAACCCGCCTGCGTGAGCTGGCTTTTCTTAATAAAACCCTTACCATTGTTTTGGAAGATGAACGGAATGATGAAAAGAAAGAATTTTATTATGAAGGCGGTATAGTTTCATTTGTTGAACATCTTAATAAAAGTAAAGATGTTGTTCATGCTGCCCCCATATATGTAAATGGCTCCAAAGACACCACCATTGCGGAAATTGCTATTCAATACAATGACAGCTATGCGGAAAATATCCATTCTTTTGTCAATAATATCAATACCCAGGAGGGCGGCACCCATTTAAGCGGGTTTAAAATCGCCCTGACCCGGACGATCAATGATTTTGGCCGTAAGCTTAATATCCTTAAAGAAAATGATGAAAATTTGAGTGGTGAAGATGTTCGCGAAGGTCTAACCGCTGTTATTAGTGTCAAAATTCAGGAACCGCAATTTGAGGGCCAAACCAAAACTAAACTTGGCAATAGTGAGGTTCGTGGCATTATTGACAATATTATCTCCGAGGGACTTAATGAATTTTTCGAGGAAAATCCTGGTGTAACCAAAAAAATCATTGAAAAATCCGTTATGGCCTCCCGTGCCCGGGAAGCTGCCCGCAAAGCGCGTGAGCTGACAAGGCGTAAAAGTGCCCTGGAATCCAGTTCACTGCCAGGAAAGCTTGCTGATTGCTCGATAAAAGATCCTGATCAGGCCGAAATTTACCTGGTCGAGGGTGATAGTGCAGGCGGTTCGGCAAAACAGGGCCGCGATCGCCGGTTTCAGGCTATTTTGCCGTTACGGGGCAAAATTCTTAATGTTGAGAAAGCCCGTATGGACAAAATCCTTAACAATGAGGAAATTCGGGCCATGATTACTGCTTTTGGCAGCGGCATTGGCGAGGAATTTGATCTGGAAAAACGCCGTTATGGAAGAATCATTATTATGACAGATGCCGATGTTGACGGTTCTCATATCCGTACCCTGCTGCTGACCTTCTTCTATCGCCATATGCAGCCATTGATCCAGGGCGGTCATGTATATATTGCCCAGCCGCCATTGTATCTTATAAAAAAAGGCAAGGAAAGCTGGTATCTTTACAGTGATGCCGAGATGGACAGCCTGCTGGAAAGGATTGGCCGGGATAATATCAATGTCCAGCGCTATAAAGGCCTGGGTGAGATGAATCCTGAGCAGCTATGGGAAACAACCATGAATCCTGAAACCAGGACAATTCTCAGAGTGGAGCTTGAGGATGGCATTGCCGCTGATGAAATTTTTACAGTGCTGATGGGCGACAAAGTGGAACCAAGACGTAATTTCATTGAGGAAAATGCAAATAAGGTTAGAAATCTGGATATATAAATGAGTAAGAATGTAAGATAAAAGCAGAATACCAGTTGATAGCTGGTGAATTATTGAAAATAGCAGCCTAATGGCTGCTATTTTTCTTAATAAAATATCAAGTTTTGTGGGCCGTTACTAAGTCAGGTGCAGGCGGCCGCCAGCCAACGCTGCGACGCTGGCGTTTACTCTTCGCTAGATTTTAGTTTTCATGACTGTCAGTTGTTTGCTGGACAATGTCAGCTAATAATTTTTTCGCCTGGCGTGAGGCCCATTTGATTTCATTTGCCGTTACGGCTATATCAAGCAGGGGGTGTACATAATCAATATTATTAGGATCGGCTTGAAATTGTTCAATGGCCTGGGTTAATTTTTCCCAATATTCTTCATTAATTTCTTCAGGTTCTACAGCTGCTCCGTCAATAATAACAGACAGTATTTTTTCATTGACTCTGGTTATTGTATTACAGCTGCTTGCCAGCAATTCCAAAATAACCCGGAAACTTGGGGCGATGGGCGGGGAGCCTAATTGCAGCCGGCGCTCAAAGCGGGGTGGCAAGATTTCATATACCCGATCGGCTTTGCGAAGGAGAGACTGGTTATAATCGATCAGTTTTTCCGCAAGAGCAAGCCAGTCCTCCTGCTCTGACGCCCCCGGTTTTACTAATTCTCCTTCCCGTCTCATAAAATTCATCAGTTTGCGTGATTCTTTATTAATCGCATGAACGCTTTCTTTTAATTCCAGGCGAAGCGGCGGCTGGGTATCTTCAAGCTCGACATAATCCTGAATAGCCTGGCAAAAGTAACGGACAATCTGTTGATTGCTTTTCTGCAACTGTTCTTTAAGCTGCTGCTGATAACGGGGAGGCCAAAGCGTAATATTAACAAGCATGGCCACAAGCAAACCAACAAAAATTACGGCTGTTCTCATTAATGCATGTGGCAGAAATTGTTCGGCACTGGAACTCAGGATGAATAAAGCCGCAATAATTCCCATGGTGATACTGCTCTGAAAGTTAAATTTTATATGTAAATATATAAGCAGAATCGTTACAAGTCCCATAATAATGGGATGGTTGCCTAAGGTGTAGCCACATATCAGGCCAACGGAAACTCCTAAAATGTGCACCATAACCTGGTCTTTGGCTGATTCAATGGTCAGCAGTATTGATGGCTGCATATTAACAATAGCCGAGACTGCGCCGAAAAAGGCCGGTTCCAGGTTAAGCGTATTGCAGATAAACATGGTGATGGTTACCGCAATACCTGTTTTTATAATACGGGCTCCTATTTTCATTTTATTTTATCAATCCTTTTTGCGTTTTATTATAAAGTTAATATAATGGATATCGGTAATATTCTCAAGGGCAACCGATGATTTTGAATAAGATATTATTTGTAAGGCCGTGCAGGATACAGCCGGGCTTGTGGCGAAAAATAGCAACTCTATGAAATCAGATAAAAATAGAGGGGATGAGTTGTGAATTTTATCAATGAGTACAAAGCAAAGTTATGTAGTCCGGAGACAGCAGTAAAAGTTGTCAAATCAGGCGACTGGGTGGATTATGGCTTTGGCTCCGGTCAACCAGTGCTGCTTGATCAGGCGTTGGCTAAACGCAAAACAGAGTTGAAGGATATAAAAATTCGCAGCGCTTTGTCGCTAAGGCCGCGGGAGATCATCAACGCGGACCCGGAGCGGGAGGTTTTTACTTATTCAAGCTGGCATTTTAGCGGTTATGACCGTCAATTGCACGACCGTAACCTTTGTAACTATATTCCCATGATTTTTCGCAACAAACCCCATTTTTATCGCAATGAGCTTGCTGTCGATGTTGCTATGGTTGTCGTGTCACCGATGGATAAGCACGGTTACTTTAATTTTTCCCTGTCAACAGCTGCTACGCGTGCTATTCTGGAAACCGCCAAAGTTGTTATTATTGAGACAAATGAGCGGTTGCCGATAGCTTTAGGCGGCAGGGAGGAATGTATTCATATTTCTGAAGTGGATTTCATTGTTGAAGGCGGCAGTGCGGCTATTCCTGAATTGTTGCCAATAGTACCTGATGAACTGGATGAAAAAGTGGCCAGACTGATTGTCGAGGAGATTATTAATGGAGCAACCATTCAATTGGGGATTGGCGGTATGCCGAATGCTGTTGGTAATTTAATTGCCGACTCAGATGTAAAAGACCTGGGTATGCATACCGAAATGCTGGTGGATTCCTATCTTTCGATGTATAAAAAAGGAAAATTAACCAATAAATATAAGAAACTGGATAAAGGCAAAGGGGTTTGGGCATTTTGTGCCGGAACCCGGGAGTTGTATGACTGGGTGGATTGTAATCCGGCTTTAGCCAGTTTTCCGGTGGATTATACCAATAATCCGGCTGTTATTGCGCAAATTGATAACTTCGTTTCGGTTAACAATTGTGTTGAAGTGGATTTATATGGACAAATATCTTCAGAATCTGCCGGAATACGGCAAATCAGCGGTACTGGCGGACAGCTTGATTTTGTTACAGGCAGCTATTTATCCCCAGGCGGAAAAAGCTTTATTTGCTTTCGCTCGTCCTTTACCGATAAGCAATCAGGGGTAATGGCTTCCCGGGTGGTGCCGGCACTGCCGGCAGGCGGTATTGTGACAGACCCGCGGGCTCAAGTCAACTATCTTGTTACCGAGTGGGGCAAAGTCAATTTAGCCGGCTGCTCTACCTGGGAGCGGGCTGAGCGAATTATCACAATTGCCCATCCGCATTTTCGTGAGGAACTTATTAACCAGGCAGAACAGATGAAAATATGGCGCAGATCAAATAAGCGATAGTTGAGTAAAAATTTCTTAAATAGTATATAATTTGTTACTCAATACAATTACTTAATAGTATTGTTTGTAATAATTTTATGGTATACTAATAGTACCTACTCATAAAAAAGGGCGATAAAGGATTTTAAGGAGGACGTTTGGTGAACGAAAGATATGTAGGTATCTTGGGGATAGGCTCCTATGTTCCGGAAACAATTGTAACCAATTTTGATCTGGAGCAGAAGATGGAGACATCAGATGAGTGGATTGTTGAGCGTACCGGTATCAGGGAGAGGCGCATTGTAGCAAAGGGAGAAACCACTTCGGATTTAGCTACCAAAGCTGCTGAACGGGCTCTGGCTGATGCCGGAATCAGTGCGGCAGAGATTGATTTGATTATTGTTGGAACTGTTACTCCTGATATGATGTTTCCTTCTGTTGCTTGCCTGGTACAACAAAATCTTAAAGCCGTTAATGCCGCTGCCTTTGATCTTACAGCAGTTTGCTCCGGTTTTATTTACGGACTTGTTACAGGCAGTTCTTTTATTAAATCAGGTACTTATAAAAAAGTCTTAGTGATTGGTGCCGAAACTCTGTCAACAATTGTCGACTGGTCAGACAGGAATACGGCAATATTGTTTGGCGATGGGGCTGGCGCTGTTGTTTTGGGTGAAACAAGCCCCGGGTATGGAATTCTTGGCGTTGATCTGGGAGCAGAAGGGGCTGGCGGTGATCTTTTGAAAGTACCGGCCGGCGGTTCACGGATGCCTACTACACTGGAAACCATTACGCAGGGATTTCATTTTATTCATATGGATGGCAATGAGGTATTTAAATTTGCCATTAAGGTGATGGGTGAAACCGTAAAAAAAGCGCTGGCCGATGCAAACCTGTCAGCGAAAGATATTACCTGTCTGGTACCACATCAGGCCAATATGAGAATTATTCAGTCGGCTGCTAAACGTTTGGGTTTGCCGCTTGACAAGGTTATCATTAATGTTGATAAATATGGCAATACTTCGGCTGCTTCCATTCCTATAGCGCTTGATGAAGGGGTTAAAAGCGGCAGGATTAAGCAGGGGGATATTATTGCATTAGCCGGTTTTGGCGGCGGCTTAACCTGGGGAGCAGGCATAATAAAATGGTGCAAATGATATAAATAAGTTTTGTATGCCACTGCACCTCAGTAATTAAGTTATTTTTTCTGTTGGGATTAAAAATCCTGCCGGTGAAATGCCGGCAGGATTTTGATATTATATTACCTTATTATTTTCCCTTCGGTGATGATGGCCAATTGCCCGGGAGTGAGCTTAAATATATCATAAAATTGAGAATGGTGCTTGCATAGCCTGGCTGTAAATCTTTGCTGGCCTGATATAAGTACAAGGAACTTATGTAATGTTTGCCACATATAATATATAAACTAATTGAACCTTGCGAAAAGGAGATGTTTATATATGGATAGCAGAAAAGCTGACAAATGCCATGGTTGCTGTCCGCTTGATTTTGTGATAATGCCTACCAATAGGCCGCCAGACATTGATGCCGGGTTCTGGGTGCAGGCTACAGCCAACGGTGAGGTATGTGGCTATGATGGCTGCGGCACTATTTCGATATCAGCTGAAGGCCTTATTCCTCTGGGTGTTTATACGGTGTGGTTTGCTACCGACCGGGGACTTCGGCCGGCTGCACCTACCGATGCCGTATATACGGCAGACGGTTTTGATCCTAACCGGTTGGTGGTAAATGATAACGGAATACTTAATTATTATGTTGCACCGCTCAATTTTAACCCGCTTCGGGGAATCCCGATACCAAGAACTAAGACTATGGCTATTATTCAGGGGGTAATCATCGGATTTCACAGTAATCGGCGAACTAACGGTACTGCTCCGGGAGAGTTTAATGTCAATTTTTTTGAACAATTATCGGCAGAAATATGCTTATCACGGATAACCACCGATGGATTCTGGCAAACCGAATAAAGTTTAATTATTTTCAATACTAACCGGGGTACCGACAGCCACCAGCTGGGAGAGTTCAAGTACATCCCGGTTATACATACGGATACAGCCTTTGGAAACGGCACCACCAATAGAAGACGGATTATTGGTGCCGTGAATGCCGTAATGGGGCTGGCTGAGACCTAGCCACATGGCGCCGAAAGGGCCGCCGGGGTTGCGGACCTTACTGATGATGTGATAGCGGCCAACCGGAGTGGCAGTTTCTATTTTGCCGACACCGACAGGATAGGTTCTGACAACCTTATTACCCTGTCTTACATATAAGAGCCGCCTGGTAAGTGAAATTTTAATAGAATATGTCATGTGTCCATCACCTCTGCTACCATAGTATGCGAAGCCAGGCTGAAGGTGAAGGAAGAGTAATTTCTATGGGGGATTACTCTTCCTTTTATTTTTAGTTTTTTAAATTTTTAAACTATTTTTTATGAACAGGAGGATTTGAAATAATTTTCACGAAGTAATAAAAACACAATAAATTATCAGATTTTTTAAAATTTAATCGAAAGGAGGTAGTTAGTGTAATGGCTCAAATGGTGAAGTGGTTTAAAGGAATTACCGGTAAGCTGGCTGTATGCTTGTTTTTTACCGGTATTGCACCGCTTGCAGGAATTGTTTTTTTTATGAAGATATTTTCGTCTAACCGGTTTGAAGGACTACTATGTATTTATATTATTGTATCGGCAGCAGCTTTGTTGCTATGGTCAATCGTTGTTGCCCGGTGTATCGCCAACCCCATTCATCAGCTGCTTGGCAGTATGCGGGAAATGGCGTCAGGCGGCGGTGATCTTAAAAAGCAGTTAAAGGTCGAGACAAGTGATGAAATCGGACATCTTGCTCATAATACCAATAATGTTATGGGAAAAATTTCGGATCTCATCGGGGAAATTACACAAATTAGCGGCAAGACATTGACGGCCAGTAAACATCTGTCAGATTATACTGCTCAGGTAAGTGAAGCCATGCGTCAGGCAACAGAAAATATCGGGGAAATAGCGGCCGGCTCATCCCGGCAGGTACATGATTTGGAATTGTGCAGTAAGTCCACGGCACATGCCAGTAATGAGATTTTTGACATCAATCATTTAGCGGCTCAGACCGCCGAATTGGCGAAAGAAGCCAACGCCAGCGCCGGTGAAGGGGCAGCTCAGGTCAAGGAAGCTATTGCCACCATGAAGGTCGTAAATACGCAGATGGATATTTCATCAAAGGCCATTCATGGCTTAGCTGACAGGATAAACCAGATTGGACAAATTGTTGAGGTTATTACCGGTATTGCTGATCAGACCAACCTTTTGGCGCTTAATGCCGCTATTGAAGCCGCCAGGGCGGGCGAACAAGGACGGGGTTTTGCCGTAGTTGCCGATGAAGTGCGGAAGCTTGCCGAAGACTCCCGTCAATCGGCTGAGGAAATAACCAAGTTGATTACCGGGGTACGGCAGGAAACAATAGATACCGTGACAGCTATTGAAAATGCGCTTACCCAGGCCCATCAGGGTGCGGATAAGGCCAGTGGTTCAGAAGCCGCATTAACCCGGATTATTACTATCAGCAAGAAACTTAATGAACAAGTTGATATTATGGCAAAAAATACAACCGGCGTAACCACCGACATTCAAAATATTGCAGACAATGTATCAGAAATAACAAATATTGCCCGTCATTTCTCCGGGGCCAGTGAAGAAATCAATGCCGCCAGTGAAGAAGTATTTGCAACCATCGAGAAAATCACCACAGCGGCGAAAGAGCTTAATGATATGGCCCAAAATATGGAGGAAATGACGGTTCAATTTGTTGCCGTTGACCAAACTACCAGACAGCGAATCAAAGATAAGCTAAATAAGGCGCGGCATTTATTAACTGCTTACGGGCCGGTTCATATAGACGGCAGTAATCAGCTGGTGGCCGGTAATCAGATAATTAATAACAATGAGCGCCTTGTTGATGAGATATCCCGGCAGATTGGCGCTGATTTCACTGTATTCCAGGGCAATACCAGGGTAGCAACTACAGTTACCACCAGAGCCGGACGCCGGGCCACTAACACCCCGGCAGCCAAATATGTGGAAAAAGCGGTACTGGAACGGGATACGGAGTATATTGGCCGCGCTACCGTTATGCGGCAGTGGTATATAGTAAATTATGAAGCACTCAAGGATAAAACCGGGCATATTGTCGGGATGCTGTTTGTCGGTGAAAAACTAAAATAATGAACTGGAAATCCAAGAGCAACAGATGTTTTTCAGCATCTATTGCTCTTTTTTTATTTAAGACAGGCCCATATTTTCCAACAAGGTAATAAATTAGTAAAAAGGTATCTACTTATTTCGTGACATAAAATGTATCGCTATAAAAAATAATCCCAGGCAGACCCCATAATTCCAAATAAGGAGGCAGGTACTTATATGGCCTATGATTTTGAGAAACTGATTAAGCAAGACCGAAAAGAGCATAAACAATATAAATTTGACGGTACTTTTCTGGATTATTTAACAATTATTAAAGAAAATCCCGGGCTTGCCGTATTAGCGCATCAGCGAATGCACGAACTGCTGATAAAGCCTGGTGTCGAGACAATAAGAACCGAAGAAAATCCAAGGTTGCGGCGAATCTATGGCAACGATACCATCAAGCGTTATCGTTTTTTTCAAGACAATTTTTTCGGGATAGACAAAAGTATTATGAAGATTATGCGTTACTTTCATTCTGCGGCCATGAAGGGGGAAGAATCCCGGCAGGTGTTGTACCTGGTTGGCCCGGTAGGGGCAGGCAAGTCTTCGATCATGGAAGCACTGAAACAAGCTTTGGAAATGAGTCCGCCTATTTATATACTCAAAGACTGCCCCATGCGGGAAGAGCCGCTGCACCTTATCCCAAAACATTTGCGCCCGCAGTTTGAAGAACTATTGGGTATTAGCGTAGAAGGTGACTTATGTCCTATTTGCCGTTACCGGTTAAAAAATGATTATGATGGTGAATTTGAACGCTTTCCGGTTACTGCCACCGGGTTTTCCATCCGGTCCCGCAAGGGCATTGGCGTTGTACCGCCGGTTGATCCTAATAACCAGGATACATCGGTACTATCCGGCTCTGTCGATATTTCCAAACTGGACTTATACCCGGAAGACGATCCGCGGGTATTATCCTTAAATGGCGCGTTTAACGTCGGTAACCGGGGTGTGGTCGAGTTTATCGAAGTATTTAAAAACGATGTAGAGTATCTGCACACAATGATTACAGCCACCCAGGAAAAGTCGATTCCCTCCCCGGGCAAAGGGGCTATGATTTATTTTGACGGCATTATTCTGGCTCATTCTAATGAAGCCGAATGGAACAAGTTTAAATCCGATCATACCAATGAAGCCATTCTTGACCGGATTGTCAAGGTAGAGGTGCCATATTGCCTGGAACTTGATGAAGAAGTCAAAATTTATCGCAAAGTGCTTAAAAACAGCACTTTTAATGCCCATATTGCCCCCCATACCATCGAGGTTGCCTCCATGTTTGCCATACTCACGCGGCTGGCACCCTCATCTAAGGTGGATTCGTTTACTAAATTAAAAATTTATAATGGGGAAGAAATTGTCGAGAAAGGTTCTACGAAAAAAGTTGATATATTTGAATTGCGCGAGGAAGCTGTGCGGGAAGGCATGACAGGCATTTCTACCCGTTTTATTATGAAAGCGCTTGATACTACTTTGTCGGAGTCGGAATTTAACTGCATCAATCCCATTGCTGTTATTGAGACGATGGTCAGAGCCGTCAAAGACCTTGCTATTGCCGAGGATGAAAAGAAACGCTATCTGGGATTTTTACAGGATACGGTAAAAAAGGAGTATAACAAAATACTGGAAAAAGAAGTGACAAAAGCTTTTATTCATGGTTACAAAGAACAGGCCGAAAGCCTGTTTAACAACTATCTGGACCATGCTGAGGCTTATGTCAATATGACAAAACTAAAAGATAGAAACACCGGTGAAGAGCTTGAGCCTGATATCAAATTTCTGCAATCCATTGAAGAGCAAATTGGTATAACCGCTACAGCCGCCCAAGGCTTTCGTCAGGATGTTACCTCCTATATGTTCACCGTTATGCGGGGTGGAGGGAAAATTGATTATAAGAGTTATGAACCGCTCAAAGAAGCTATTGAAAAGAAGCTAACTTCGTCAGTCAAAGAGCTTTCCCGGATTATTACCAAGGCCAGGGTACGGGATAAAGAGCAGGACAGCAAGTTTGACGCCATGGTGGAATCCATGAACAAGAATGGCTATTGTCCGCATTGCTGCAATGTAATCTTAAAATATGCAGCCAATAACTTGTGGAAGGATTAGTAGTTCACCAAGCCCAAATCCACAGACTATAGACTTGGCAGACTACTAGTGCGGGAGCGGAGGTGACTTATGGCAATCTTCAAGGAGGGACGTACCGGCCAGTCTGACCGTTCACAATATGACCGTAAACGCCACCGGGAGCTGGTGGAAGACTCTATCAGACGAAATTTAGGCGATATTATTGCCGAAGAAAGTATTATTGGTCAAAGTAAAAACAAAAAAATAAAAATACCCATCCGCGGTATCAGAGAATATCAGTTTATTTATGGCAAGAATAATGGCGGCTCTGCCAGCGGCACAGGCGGCGAGCAGCGCGGTCAGGTTATTGGCCGGATCAACGGCCAGCCGGAAAAAGGCTTAGGTCAGGCCGGCAACGAGCAAGGGGAAGACATTTATGAGACAGAAATCACTATGGATGAAATCATCAACTACTTGTTTGAAGATATTAACCTGCCTGACTTGGAACGTAAGAAATTTTCGCTCCAGGAGTCGGAATACAAGTTTAAAAAGTCAGGCTACCAGCGCAAGGGCATTCCGCCAAGACTGGCAAAAAAGCGAACTATGGTCGAAAAAATCAAACGCCAGCAGGGAATGACCAGAGAAAAGGCATGTATACCATCACTTGATGATAATGGCTGCCCGGTACGTGAGCGGGTGCCTTTCCGTGAGGAGGATTTGCGTTATTTCCGGGTAAAAGAGGATATCAGGCGTCATTCCAATGCGGTGGTTTTTTGCATTATGGATGTATCAGGCTCCATGGACCAGAGCAAAAAATATTTGGCCCGTACTTTTTATTTTCTGCTTTATCAATTTCTGCGCTGGAAATACGAACAGGTTGAAGTAGTATTTGTTGCCCATACCACGGAAGCCAAAGAAGTAAATGAACGCGAGTTTTTTCATCACGGTGAGTCCGGCGGCACCATGATTTCGAGCGGTTATGCCAAGGCACTGGAGATTATTGAGCAACGGTACAGTCCCTCGGTATGGAATATCTACGCTTTTCACTGCACCGATGGCGACAACTGGACGGAAGACAACCCGCGAACAATCGAGAAAGCCAAAGAGCTGGTCAGTGTCAGTAATTTGATGGGCTATGTTGAGATACTGGCCAATTATGGCTATGGCATTACTATCCGGCGCGAACTGGAGAAAAGCATTAGGGATGATAATTTTGTTATTGTTTCTATGGGGCGGAAAGAAGATATCTGGCCGGCGCTTAGACGGATATTGGAAAAAGAATCGGAAGTTGACACAACTGCCGGGGGTGACAGCTAATGGCAGCAGATTATGCAATGCATGAACTGGAAGAGTGGAGCCGGAAGCTGGAGCAGCTTGTTGCAGCAAAGGGACTTACTTGCTATGAGCAGCACTTTGAAATTTGCAGCTATGAAGATATGCTGTGCTATGAAGCGTATGTCGGCATGCCGTCCCATTATCCCCACTGGAGCTATGGCAAAGCATATGAACGCCAAAAGACTTTTTATAGCTACAATCTGACCGGATTGCCGTATGAGATGGTGATAAACTCAGATCCCTGCATCGCTTATCTCATGCGGGATAATACCTTGTTATTGCAGATATTGACCATTGCCCATGTATATGGGCATAATGATTTTTTTAAAAATAACCGGCTGTTTAAAGAAAATACCCGGGCGGAGCTTACTGTTGAAATGTTTAAAGCCCATGCCAACCGGATACGGGATTATATAGCCGATCCAAGCATTGGACCGCAAAAGGTGGAACGTATTCTTGACGCTGCTCACGCGCTAAGATTTCAAGTCCGCCGGCAAGGTGAGGGAAAAGTGCCGGGAAAAAGTGAGCTGGCCAAAGAGCTGCCTCATCAAGTGCCTGACCGGTTAAAAAGCGACCTGCTGTGGTTTTTAACCGAACGGGGGAAACTAGCTTACTGGGAGCGGGATATAATAAGTATTGTCAGGGAAGAGAGCTTCTATTTTATTCCCCAGGTGGAAACCAAAATTATGAATGAAGGCTGGGCAAGTTATTGGCATTACAGCCTGCTGAATGAACTTTCACTGCCACAGGGATTGCAGCTGGAATTCCTGCAGCGCCATAACCTGGTTGTCAGGCCTTATGAAGGGCAGCTTAATCCATACTTTATGGGATTTAAGATGTTTGAATATCTTGATAAACAGTATGGGCGGGAAAAGCTATTCGAAATCCGGGAGCAAGAGCGGGACACATCGTTTTTACGGCGGTATTTGAACCAGGAACTGTGTGAAGAAATGAAGTTGTTTAATTACAAGGTGCGCGGTGTGGATCTTGTGGTATCAGAGGTGGCTGACGAAGAAGGCTGGAAAGCAATCCGGGATGAACTGGCCAATACTGTTGGCCTGGGGACAGTGCCGGAAATTAATCCGGAGGGTGTGGAAAATGGTGTGCTGCTGCTGCAGCATATGTATGACGGACGGGAATTGGAAATGAATTATGCCAAAGAAACCATTAAGTATGTTGCAGAACTATGGGGCGGCAAAGTGGAGTTAAAGACCAGGCTTAATGACAAGGATAAGATAATCCGGTGTACCGAAGATAAGATTGTATCGGTGTGGGATACAGTATAATGACAGCAAACCCCCAGGCCAAAACATAGGCCTGGGGGTTTGCTGTTAGGAGTTATATACTTTGGCAGCCTCTTCACCGGTCAGTACCCGGTAAGCGCCCTCGGCCAGCGCCTGCAGTTCATTTTCTCCCGGCAGGACAATCACCGGCGCAATGAAGCCGATATATTCTTTGAGTTTGGCGGTAAGCTGCTGTGAGTAAGCAATCCCACCGGTCAAAATAATATAGTCTACCTTACCGCAGACAGGTACGGCAGCGGCGGCAATGCTCTTGGCAATAGTATAAATCATCGCTTGATAGACAAGTTCTGCCTGGTTGTCGCCGGCGGCCGCACGACGCTCCACTTCACGCACATCGTTGGTGCCCAGATGGGCCACCAAACCGCCTTTGCCGGCCAGGAGTTTAGCGGCGGCAGGGTAGTCCAGTTTTTCCGTAATCAAAATTTCAGCAAACTGAGCAGCCGGAACCGTACCGGCACGTTCAGGGGAAAACGGACCTTCGCCGTCCAGGGCATTATTTACCTCAACCACTTCCCCAAAGGTATGACAACCGACCGAAATACCGCCGCCTAAATGGGCGACAATCAGATTAAGGCTGTCATAATCGCGATTGATGCTTTTGGCAAACCGTTTAACGACAGCTTTTTGGTTCAAGGCGTGAAAAATGCTTCTGCGGGTAATCTCGGGGCGGCCGGTAATCCGGGCCACAGGTGCCAGTTCGTCGACAACGACAGGATCGACAATATAGCCGGGGCAGCCGCTTTGCCTGGCGATGCCGTCAGCCAAAATAGCGCCAAGGTTACTGGCATGGGCGCCATAGCGGTTGTTTTTTAAATCATCGAGCATAACCTCATTTATTTCATAAGTACCGCTGGGCATAGGTTTTAGCAGTCCGCCGCGGCCGACGACTGCCGCTAAGTCGCTGGCGTTAATATTTTGGCCGGTGAAAAAGGCATGAATTTTTTCCAGGCGGTATTCCAGCTGATCGCCAATAACAGCAAATTTTGCAATATCTTCAGCGCTATGGTTGATATTTTGGCTGAGGATTTCGGTAGTATCCTCGTATAAGCCGATTTTGGTGGAAGTAGAACCAGGGTTTATTGTTAGAATTTTATATGGCATAATATGACCTCCATTTACTGCAATAATATATATTCCGTGTTAAAGAATCTGGCAGGCGGTTGGTGTATTGACAACGCTCCACCACTGGCGTTTGACTTGCGCTTTTGCCAACACACCACCTGTCTGCAAAAAAATTAGCACGTTATATATGGCTAGTTCTATTGTAATATTATTACCTGAACTTGTTAAGTGGCGAAAGCAAAGAAAAAGTCTGGCTTAGACCAGACGCAAGAGTCCGAGAATAATTAAAATTGCCCCAGGGATATAAGGAAACCGTTTTTTTAAATCATCTGAGGCTAAGCGGGCAGCGGCGCTAATTCCTGCCGCAATCAAAGCTACCTGGATAAAAGCCATGACTGCCGGGGTATAGAGCGGCAGCGGTTTAATCAGAGCCGCGGCAAAGGTGGCAATGAAATTATCAATGCCCAAGGCTAAACCGAGAAGTATGGCCTCAGAGGAATTTATTGAGCGGGAATTGTCCATGTCGGCGGTTTCCGGATCGGCCATGATATTAATAACAATGCGTCCCAGACGAAAGGTAACGCAGTTGTTGCTTGATTCGGCAGCCTGGCAGAACCTTCTTTTAGTGAGGTATTCGCAAAAAATGTTCCAGGCTCCAATACTAATCAAGAGCAGTGATCCGGCAACAACAGCCAGGTGGGTATTGAGAAACGAACCCAGGTAATAAGCGAAGGTCATTGCCGCTCCGGTGCAAAGGGCTGTGATAACGCCGATTACGGCCATGGACTGTAAGGGAACGGTTATTGATTTTAATCCGTAGGCTGCCCCGGCGGTAAAAGCATCCAGACTGACGGCAAAACCCAGTAGAAGCACATAAAGCATAGTTTTTCCTCCTATTGTATCAGCCCAGACGCAGCAGTCCTAAGATAATTAATAAGGTTCCGGGAAGATAGGGAAAGCGTTTTTTTAAGTTTTCCGGGAAAAATTTGCGGGAAGAGTAGCAGCCGCCTGCAATACATATCATATGTATCAATCCTATGACTATTGGTGTGTAGAGCGGCAGTGAACCCATAAGCGCAACGGCAAAGGTACCCACCATGGCATCAGCACCAACGGCCAAGCCTAAGAATACTGCTTCCAGTGAACTGATGAAGCCCAGTCTGTCGACATCAGCAGTTTCCGGTTTGGCCATAATACTGACAACCAGCCGGCCAAATGAAAAAGTCAGTTTACGGGCGGTAACCTCGCCATCCATTTCATAGGAGGTGACACTTTTGGTAAAATACTGTTGGCCGAGGCTCCATAAGCCAAGCAAAATCAGGAGTAACGCGCCAAGGATAAGCGCAATATCGGTATTGATAAATTGACCGACCATATAGGCCATAACCATTGCCACAGCGGTACAGATGCTTGCAACTATACCGACAATGATGAGTGATATTAAGGGCATCCTGATATTTTTCAAACCATAAGCGACACCGGCGACGAAACCGTCAATACTGACTGCCAAACCGAGCAGCAATACATAAAAAATGCTCATGAATCTTACGCCTCCTGCTGTCATGATGAGACAGTGTTGTCTTTCGCCCTAACAGAAAGTCTAACTTTCTTAAGAGCAGGATTAACATCGGCTTGTGCTGTCGCCAAGGGCTTGACGCAAGCCGTGTTTTCTTTATAGTAGTATATGGTTTGAAGAAAAGTTCGGTTACAGGCGGGATAATAGAGATTGTTTTTGACTTTGTCTGGTGTTTGCAGGATTTTTTTGCATATGTGGGGAAATTATAGTAGAATGACGAATTATTGAGGTGGTTTTGTGCAAGATGGTTTGGATTTTGGTTTAGGCAAAGTATTGCCGATCAAAATTGAAGATGAAATGAAAAATTCATATATTGACTATGCTATGAGTGTAATTGTTATGCGGGCATTGCCTGATGTCCGCGATGGACTAAAACCTGTTCATCGCCGGATACTGTATGCCATGCACGAAGCAGGAATGGCTGCCAATAAGCCGTACAAAAAATCGGCGCGTATTGTCGGTGAAGTGCTTGGTAAATACCACCCTCATGGCGATAGTTCGGTATATGATGCCATTGTCCGTATGGCGCAGAATTTTTCGACCCGTTACATGCAAGTAGACGGACATGGAAACTTCGGTTCTGTTGATGGAGATTCGGCAGCGGCTATGCGTTACACAGAAGTGCGCATGTCACGGATTGCTGAAGAAATGCTGGCAGATATTGAAAAAGACACCGTTGATTTTGTTCCCAACTATGATGAATCGTTAAAAGAGCCCGCGGTACTGCCGGCCAAAATACCCAACCTTTTGATCAATGGTTCTTCGGGTATTGCGGTAGGGATGGCTACCAATATTCCTCCTCATAATCTGGGGGAAGTTGTTGATGGCCTCATAATGATGATTGAAAATCCTGAGGTAACTATAACCGACTTAATGATGGCCATTAAAGGCCCTGATTTTCCCACAGGAGCTTTAATCCTGGGACGGGAAGGCATTAGACAGGCTTATACTACCGGTAAGGGCAGTGTTAAAATCAGAGCTCAAGCCAGAATAGAAAATATGTCTGGCGGTAAACAGCGTATTTTGGTGAGTGAACTGCCGTATCAGGTTAATAAAGCCAAATTGATTGAAAACATTGCTGCCCTTGTTAGGGACAAAACCATTGACGGCATTACCGATCTTAGAGATGAGAGCGACCGCAATGGTATGAGAGTGGTTATCGAACTTAGACGGGATGCTAATGCAGATGTTGTGTTAAATCAGTTGTATAAGCATACCCAGATGCAGGATACTTTCGGGGTTAATATGCTGGCTCTGGTAAACGGTCGTCCCAAAGTGTTTAACCTGCGGGAAGTTCTTTATCATTATCTGGAACATCAAAAAGAAGTAATTGTTCGCCGCACTAAGTTTGAATTGGCTAAAGCGCGGGCCAGAGCTCATATTTTAGAAGGCTTGAAAATTGCGCTTGATCATCTGGATGCTGTTATTAGCACAATTAGGCAATCGCAAACTCCGGAAATAGCTAAAAATGCATTAATGGATAAATTCAGCCTGAGTGAAAAGCAATCGCAGGCTATCCTGGATATGCGTCTCCAGCGTTTGACCGGACTGGAACGTGAAAAAATTGAGAACGAGTATAAGGACATAATGGAGACCATCGAATGGCTGGAAGGCGTACTGGCAGACGAAAGCAAAGTAATGAACATCATCAAAGAAGAACTTTTAGATGTTAAAAAACGGTTTTCGGACGAACGGCGTACGGTCATTACCAGCGATGTTTCCAAAATGGACATGGAAGACCTGATTGCGGAAGAGGATATTGTAATAACCTTGACTCACCAAGGCTATATCAAGCGTTTGCCGGTTGATACCTATCGCAGTCAGCGGCGGGGCGGCAAAGGCGTAACCGGAATGGGAACCAAAGAAGAAGATTTTGTCGAGCATTTATTTGTGGCGACAACTCATCATAATCTCCTGTTTTTCACCAGCAGGGGACGGATGTACCGGTTAAAAGGCTATGAACTACCGGAGGCCGGGCGCACAGCCAAAGGAACGGCTATCGTTAATTTGCTGCAAGTGGAGAAAGATGAAAAAATCACTGCTGTTATTCCGATCAAAGAGTTCAGTGCCAAACGGTACTTGTTTATGGCTACGCAAAAAGGTACTGTCAAAAAATCGGAACTGCTTGATTTTGATACCGCCCGTAAAGGCGGCTTAATTGCAATTTCCTTAGATGAAGATGATGACTTGATTGGCGTTAAACTGACAAATGGCGAATGCGATATCATTATGGGTACCCGGGATGGCAAGGCCATTGTTTTCCGTGAAGCCGATGTCAGGATTATGGGCCGGACAGCGCATGGTGTCAGAGGCATAACTCTGGAACCAGGCGATCAGGTTGTTGGCATGGATGTAACCAAAAAAGATGGTGAAGTGCTGACAATAACTTCTGAAGGGTATGGCAAACGTACTGCGGTCACCGACTACCGGATAACCGGACGGGGCGGCAAAGGTGTTATTAATATCAAACCAAACTCGGCTGAAAAAATTGGCCATGTAGTTGGCATTAAAGTGGTCAAGCCCGGACAGGAGCTAATGTTAATAACCATTGACGGCATTATCATCCGGATGGAGATTGATACCATATCGATAACCAGCCGCAGCACGCAGGGTGTAAAAGTTATGCGCACCGATGCGGAGGATCAGGTAATAGCATTGGCTGTTGTTGAAAAAAAGGCTAATAACGATTAAAGTTAGCGGTGCCCCGCCATGGCGGGGCACTCTGTTTTTTTGTCCTAACAAACAGTATAATTCCACAATGCCGCGCCGTTGGTGCCGACCCTCCGCTTATGCATAACCGCCGCCTGCACTGTGTTATGGAATAAACTGTTATTGACATAATCAACAAATGCGTGATAATATAAGCAAGTCGTCTCAATGGGAGGTAATAATAACCAAAACCTATAGTGGCGGCAGTAAATACCAAAATAAATATGTTGACACGGTAGCGTAAGCGTGGTAACATAAAAGAGTTGTCGCTGTTACGGCGATGATGTCCCGGATAAAATGTGCAAGATGCGTCCGAGACAGCAGCGCATTCATGCGCGTCGTTCTCTGAAAACTGAACAATGTAAGTAATGCATCATAAAAAAGCCAGATGTGCGGTGCTCAATGAGCACTTTAAATATAAGCAGGCACACGGAATCTGTGATTTTGCTGTGATCGCTTAGTTAGATGTTTTACATCTAACATCAATTTCAAAACTTTATGAGCCACAAAAGGCTCCATAAATAAATTTTATGGAGAGTTTGATCCTGGCTCAGGACGAACGCTGGCGGCGTGCCTAACACATGCAAGTCGAACGGAGTATTTAGCAATAAATACTTAGTGGCGAACGGGTGAGTAACGCGTAGACAACCTGCCTCTAAACTGGGGACAACACCGCGAAAGTGGTGCTAATACCGAATGTGGTAACTTGGCTGCATGGCTAAGTTAAGAAAGATGGCCTCTACATGTAAGCTATCGTTTAGAGATGGGTCTGCGTCTGATTAGCTAGTTGGTGAGGTAAAGGCTCACCAAGGCGACGATCAGTAGCCGGTCTGAGAGGATGAACGGCCACACTGGGACTGAGACACGGCCCAGACTCCTACGGGAGGCAGCAGTGGGGAATCTTCCGCAATGGACGAAAGTCTGACGGAGCAACGCCGCGTGAGTGAAGAAGGTCTTCGGATTGTAAAGCTCTGTCGTTTGGGACGAACGTGGATTGTGTGAATAATGCAATCTAATGACGGTACCAAAGGAGGAAGCCACGGCTAACTACGTGCCAGCAGCCGCGGTAATACGTAGGTGGCAAGCGTTGTCCGGAATTATTGGGCGTAAAGGGCGTGTAGGTGGATTCTTAAGTCGTGTGTCTAAGTGCGGTGCTCAACACCGTATGGGCGCAGGAAACTGGGAATCTTGAGTGCAGGAGAGGAAAGTGGAATTCCCAGTGTAGCGGTGAAATGCGTAGATATTGGGAGGAACACCAGTGGCGAAGGCGACTTTCTGGACTGTGTCTGACACTGAGGCGCGAAAGCCAGGGGAGCGAACGGGATTAGATACCCCGGTAGTCCTGGCCGTAAACGATGGGTACTAGGTGTAGAGGGTATCGACCCCTTCTGTGCCGGAGTTAACGCAATAAGTACCCCGCCTGGGGAGTACGGCCGCAAGGTTGAAACTCAAAGGAATTGACGGGGGCCCGCACAAGCGGTGGAGTATGTGGTTTAATTCGACGCAACGCGAAGAACCTTACCAGGGCTTGACATTGAGTGAAAGGTCTAGAGATAGATCCCTCCCTTCGGGGACACAAAAACAGGTGGTGCATGGCTGTCGTCAGCTCGTGTCGTGAGATGTTGGGTTAAGTCCCGCAACGAGCGCAACCCTTATCCTTTGTTGCCAGCACGTGATGGTGGGAACTCAAGGGAGACTGCCGCAGACAATGCGGAGGAAGGCGGGGATGACGTCAAGTCATCATGCCCCTTATGTCCTGGGCTACACACGTACTACAATGGGCTTAAACAAAGTGAAGCAAGACCGCGAGGTTGAGCCAAACACACAAACAAGCTCTCAGTTCGGATCGGAGGCTGCAACTCGCCTCCGTGAAGTCGGAATCGCTAGTAATCGCAGGTCAGCATACTGCGGTGAATACGTTCCCGGGCCTTGTACACACCGCCCGTCACACCACGAAAGTTGGCAACACCCGAAGCCGGTGGGGTAACCAGTAATGGAACTAGCCGTCTAAGGTGGGGTCGATGATTGGGGTGAAGTCGTAACAAGGTAGCCGTATCGGAAGGTGCGGCTGGATCACCTCCTTTCTAGGGAGATAACAGACTTGAAATACAGTCTGAAATCCTAGGTCGGTACATTTGGCAGATACATTACACTTACATTGTTTGGTTTTGAGGGAATGCTAATTAGTAAAAGTTACTTGTTGAAATATACGAGTGACCATGCTAACATAGATATTCCTGAAAACAACATATCCAGTGACGATAGCTGTGGGGCTCCACCTGTTCCCATCCCGAACACAGTAGTTAAGCCCATAAACGCCGAAGGTACTTGGCTGGAAACGGCCTGGGAGATTAGGAAGTTGCTGGTTCAGGAACGCAATGCGTTCCGTTGTTCCTTGAAAACTGCACAGAAGAAAGCAAAGTAAAGTAATGTCTCATAGTAACATATGAGAAGTTCTTTACGCGCAATTAGGATTTTTTTTATTAGAACTTAGATTAGCAAACGCTAGTATAAGTTGAGGCGAAACTGGCTAGAAGGTGTCAGCTGCTAGGCGCACCGGAGGAGTATGCAGCGCCGCGTACTGATGTACGCAAGCAAATACTCCGAGGAGCAACGACGCAGATGGCGGCTTATAGACAGTTGCAGCTAGGTAAGTCAAGTTAATAAGGGCATACGGTGGATGCCTAGGCGCCAAGAGCCGAAGAAGGACGCGGTAAGCTGCGAAAAGCTAGGATGAGCTGCAAGCAAGCTTTGACTCCTAGATCTCCGAATGGGGGAACCCGGCGGTGGTAATGCACCGTCACACTACTTTAGTAGTGAGGGCACCCGGGGAACTGAAACATCTAAGTACCCGGAGGAAAAGTAATCAAACGAGATTCCCTAAGTAGCGGCGAGC
>NZ_CP146991.1:30000-37500 GCF_001941975.2 Sporomusa sphaeroides DSM 2875
TACGTTCGGAAAGGATAAACGCTGAAAGCATCTAAGCGTGAAACCAGCCTTAAGATGAGGTCTGTCATTCGAAAGAAGTAAGGCCCCTTGTAGACGACAAGGTAGATAGGCCAGATGTGGAAGTGGAGCAATCCATGCAGCTGACTGGTACTAATAGGCCGAGGACTTGACTTAAATACCTCGTTTGCATAAGTGCAAACATTTGATAGAACTAATTGCGAACTGCTTTTCTTCTGTGAAGTTTTCAGGGAATGAGAAGAAAACCTGTACCTGTATAAGGTATGGGTTTTCTTTGTTGTATAAGGAGGTTCCGCGCTCCGCTTGGAACTAAGCGATTCACACAGGTTCTAGCGTCGCGTTGCTCCTAATAACTTGGTTCACTGCTTATGTGAAGTTTTCAGGGAATGAGAAGAAACCTGTACCTGTATAAGGTATGGTTTTTTTTGTTGTATAAGGAAGTTCCGCGCTCCGCTTGGAACTAAGCGATTCACACAGGTTCTAGCGTCGCTGCCGCTCCTAATAACCTGGTTCTCTGCTTATATTGACTTATCCTAAATCCTGGCATATAATAAGAATAATACAAAAGAAAACCCCACCCACTGTTCACGGGTGGGGTTTTTTGCAAATATAACTATTGTAGCAATTGTAGTAGTTATTTTATTACAAAGGAATGATATGTGTTGGAAAAATATCAAAGACATGGTATCAACCCTTTACTTATCAGCATAGCTACAGGCCAGGATGTAGATCATGTCTCCTCACGTCCGACCATTGCCATGCTGCCCGGCAAGTATCCCAAGCTTATTTATAAGCATCTAAAGACGGTTAATGGGGAGTTTCCTGAAACAATTTCGCGCTTGACATGTGCGCAATGCGGCAAAGGGGGAGACTATGACTTAGGTACTTTAGTGGTGCCAGCTACAGTTGGTGAGGATGAAAAGAAAATAGAGAAAATTCAAGCGCTTGGCTATTTTCGCTGCAAACATTGTAATACTGCCGGAGAGTGGATATTATCTTCCCGTATGCGGACAATGCTTGCAGGGAAAATGGTAGCAGCTGCCGTCCTCAACGTTAAGAACAAGCAGTCTGATGAAGTCATTTTTGGTGAAGCGCTGATTGACAACGATTTTGCCCCACGCTGGGGAAGTGATGCCGAAAGTTACTTTTTGCAAAAGCTAGTTGAAGCACCTGATAACGCCTATTTTTGGAATCGTTTGGGCAATACCTATTACAGGGGTAAGCGCCCTGAGTTGGCTGCGGTTGCACATGAGCAGGCATTAGTTAAGGATATGGGACAAGTAGAGTCGCATTTTTCTTTGGGTCAAATACTTTTTGATTGTGGCGAGTTTGAGAAAGCGGCAGAACACTTGAGACAAGCAGTGGCGTTTAGTCACCAGTATGAGCATCTGCCGGCGTATAATCTCAGAGAGCTTATCGTAGGGGCCTTAACCATATTGTTTGCTATCTATAACAAGAGTGACCGTAAAATTGATATGCTGCCTAAGCCTGGTGAACTGGAAATTGCCCATTTTACTAAGAGTGAAATTGCGGCGACGGCAAAGTTTGATTTTGATATAGACCCTAACCGCCGGGAAACCTTCTACCCACTGGCTGAAGTATATTTAGGGTCACGTCGGATTGAATTACCGCCGGAGAAGCGGTCACTACTTGTCCGTAACTCCAAAGCCAATTGGCCGGTTGCCAGCAAAGTTAATAAACAAAAGCCTTCAAAGAAAAACAAAAGTAGAAAGAAAAAATAATATCGGTCAAATCACCCTCGGTACTGAGGGTGATTTTTTAGTCTGGCATAACGCCTGATTGCACCTCAATGTATGGATAAATCTGCTTGCGGGAGAAAAGGAAGGAGGAAGCATTGAGAGCAGGAATTATGTATATTTTGTTGAATACTTAATACAGTGTTAATGTCCTGCACTCCCTGTGTGGAGTTTTGTATTTTACAGTGAAATATATAGATAAGAGAGACTAACTATTAAAAGTCAAGCCCGAATTTGAGGATGGAGGACAAAAAACAGATGGTTCAAAAAAGGGTATAGCAAAACAGACGTCCACAGGACGCCATGCGGGCTATCGAGAGAGAATCAGGCTGCCAGACGATAAGGCTCGCCGGATTTCTCCAGAGCATAAATGAGCCGGACCAGCTTCTTGGCAGCATGAGAGATGGCCACATTGTAATGCTTTCCCTCGGCGCGTTTCCTGGCGAGGTAAGCGGCAAAGACAGGGTCCCAAAGGCAAACAAATTTTGTGGCATTGAAGATGGCATAGCGTAGGTATCTGGAGCCGCGCTTCTCCATATGGGCATAGCAATTTTTAAGCTGCCCGGATTGGTAGGTAGAGGGCGACAGGCCGGCATAGGCCAAAATCTTGTCAGGGGAATCAAAGCGTGAAAAGTCACCCACCTCAGACAGAATCATAGCCCCCATCCTGTAGCCAATGCCGGGAATCGTGGTAATAGGCGAAAGCATCTTGTCCATGATGCGTTGGATGACCTGTTCAATTTCCGCAATCTCGGCATCGAGTTCACGGATGAGCCGGATGGTATGCCGCAGTTCCAGTGATTTCGCGGTCGTCACAGAGCCAATCGATTGCCTGGCGGCTTCACGTATCTCTATGGCTTTGTCCCGTCCGTAACGGCCTTTGGAGGATTCGGCAAGCAAATGGGTGAGCCGCGTCAGATGTGCCGCTGCAATCTGCTTAGCCCCCGGGAACTCATCGAGCAAGGCGTAAACAGAGGCCATATGGAGTGACGATACCAGCTTTTCCAGCTCCGGGAACAGGATGCATACCAGCCTGGCAATTGAGGACTTCAGCTTAGCGCGTACCTTCACCTTGTCGAACCGGTATCTGGTGAGTGACTTTAGCTCCTCATTGTGGTAAGCTGTGTCTGTGTAGGGCTTGAGGCCCACATCAGACATGAGCATAGCCGCAATTGTTCGCGCATCGACACGGTCAGTCTTCGTCTTTCGCAGGGTGAGGCTTTTCCGGTAAAGATTGGTGTGCAAGGGGTTAATGACATAGGTGTCCAGACCATTGTCAAGGAGAAACCCGAGAATGTTGTAGCTGTAGTGTCCGGTAGCCTCAAGCCCTACCTTTATTTTGTCCAGGGGCAAAGAACAGGCACGGATTTTTTCCAACAGGTAGCCAAATCCTTCCATGCTGTTTTGGATGGTGAACACATTTGCAAGGACTTTACCCTCCGAACTGATGATGAAGCAGTCGTGTTTATCCTTAGCGACATCAATCCCGACACAAATCATAGCAAGACCTCCAACGGTATTATTTGATGCTGTACCCACAGAACACTTTGCTCTTGTAACCTTGTTCTACATCAACCGTCTGGCGGTATCTAACTGATTAACAAACCTGCAAAGGGCTGCGGTTGGAGCCTCTCTTGAACCATCTGGTGGTAGGAGATAAAACCAATCCACAGCATCCTTTACAGTGTAGCATATAGCCCTTGGAGAGGGGCTCTAATAACTACTACTCTATAATACAAGGAAGATATGATGTGGATTTAAAAAGTAGTATTGTTAAAAAGGGTTCTACCCGGGCAGCTCACCGTTCTTTGTTCTATGCCATGGGCTACACTCCCCAGGAATTAGAAAAACCAATGATTGGTGTCGTTAATGCCTTTAATGAAATAATTCCGGGGCATATGCATCTTAGAGATGTTGCTGAGGCAGTGAAACTAGGTGTGGCTGCGGGTGGCGGGATGCCGGTAGAATTTCCCGCCATCGGTATTTGTGACGGGATTGCTATGGGACATGATGGCATGAAATATCCATTACCTAGCCGGGAACTTATCGCTGATTCTGTTGAGGCTATGGCGATAGGCCACAGGTTTGATGGCTTGGTGCTCATCCCTAACTGTGATAAAATTGTGCCAGGTATGCTTATGGCTGCTGCCAGGCTGAATATTCCCTGTATTGTAATGAGTGGTGGTCCGATGATGGCTGGCCGTTACCAGGGACGCGATATTAGTGTTAGTACTATGTTTGAAGCAGCCGGGCTTTTTGAAGCAGGTAAAATCACTGCCGATGAAATGGATAAAATGGAAAAGGCAGCATGTCCCGGCTGTGGTTCTTGTTCAGGCATGTTTACCGCCAATACCATGAATTGTATGGCGGAAGCATTAGGTATGGCACTGCCTGGAAATGGCACAATTCCAGCCGTTCAATTTGGTGTCCGGCGAATGATGGCAAAACAAGCTGGTCAAATTATAGTTGACCTGGTAAAACGAGATGTAAAGGCTCGTGATATTCTGACACGGAAGGCTTTTGAAAATGCTATGGCTGTTGATATGGGTATCGGCGGTTCTTCCAATACGGTATTACACCTTACCGCCATTGCTCATGAGGCCGGTTTTGAGCTGCCGCTGTCCCTGTTTGATGAAATCAGTGCCAAGACTCCCTATATAACCAAATTAAGTCCTGGTGGAACCCAGCATATTCAAGATCTTAATGAAGCGGGCGGTATTTCAGCAGTAATGAAGGAATTGTCCAGGCTAGGGTGCATTCATACTGATGCGCTAACGATAGCCGGTACTGTCAATGATAAGATTAAAGACGCTGCGATTATGCGTGCGGATGTTATTAAATCGGTAGACGCTCCCTACCGCAACACTGGTGGGATTGCTATTTTGAACGGTAACCTAGCTCCCGCTGGTGCAGTGGTCAAGGAAAGCGCCGTTAAAGATGATATGCTGGTTTTTGAAGGCACTGCCCGGGTTTTTAATTCTGAAGAAGAAGCTATTGAGGCCATTATCGGCAAAAAGATTAAAGATGGCGATGTTGTAATTATTCGTTATGAAGGTCCTAAAGGCGGTCCAGGGATGAAGGAAATGCTTAACCCGACAGCCGTAATTGTTGGTATGGGACTTAAAGTGGCGCTATTAACCGACGGACGTTTCAGCGGTGCTACTCAGGGTGCTTGCATTGGCCATGTTTCGCCTGAAGCGATGGAGGGAGGGCCAATTGCCCTTATAGAAAACGGGGATATTATTAGTATTGATATTCCTGGACGTAATCTTGAGTGCAAGATAAGCGATGAAGAGATGGCCAAACGGAAAGCCGCCTGGGTTCAGCCGGCTCCTAAAGTAACTACCGGCTACCTTGCCAGATATGCCAGATTGGTCACTTCAGCCAATACGGGAGCCGTATTGAAATAAATGAAGACTTGATTCAGATAGGGTTTTAACCCCATCTGAATCTTAGTCATCGGATAAACGGTGCTATGTATAAAGTTTAAAGGCCAAAAGCCATACTATTGCAAAGCAGCCCTAAACAGGCTGCTTTTTATTTTGATAAAAATAGTATTACTCTTGGCTCTTGAAGCGTAGTTAAAAAATAGGATTGTCTTTCATATTTTGTTTTTTCTAAATTGCGTGAATAATAATTGACGTGCCAGGATAAGATATGCTATGATAAAATAAGAAAGATATTCCCTGCTATGTCCCACTAAATAAGAGGGATTGCAGGTATTGACACGGCAAAATTGGCGTGTTAATATATACAAGTCGCGAGGGACACAGCGACAGGATGTACTGAAAAATATATTGACACATTCTAATTAGTGTGTTATTATATAAAAGTTGTCGCTACAAAACCTAGTGACAACTGACAAGAAAAAAAGATGTTGACACGGTGAAATAAACGTGATAACATATGTAAGCTGTCACTGAGGCGGTGAACGCCGGTGACACTAGCGGTTCCCTGAAAACTGAACAATGTAAGTAATGCATCAAAAAAGCCAGATGTGCGGTGCTCAATGAGCACTTTAAATATAAGCAGGCACACGGAATCTATGATTCCGCTGTAATTGCTTAGTTAGATGTTTTACATCTAACATCAATTTCAAATTTTATGAGCCACAAAAGGCTCCATAAATAAAACTTTTATGGAGAGTTTGATCCTGGCTCAGGACGAACGCTGGCGGCGTGCCTAACACATGCAAGTCGAACGGAGAGTTAGCAATAACTCTTAGTGGCGAACGGGTGAGTAACGCGTAGACAACCTGCCTCTAAACTGGGGACAACACCGCGAAAGTGGTGCTAATACCGAATGTGGTAACTTGGCTGCATGGCTAAGTTAAGAAAGATGGCCTCTACATGTAAGCTATCGTTTAGAGATGGGTCTGCGTCTGATTAGCTAGTTGGTGAGGTAACGGCTCACCAAGGCGACGATCAGTAGCCGGTCTGAGAGGATGAACGGCCACACTGGGACTGAGACACGGCCCAGACTCCTACGGGAGGCAGCAGTGGGGAATCTTCCGCAATGGACGAAAGTCTGACGGAGCAACGCCGCGTGAGTGAAGAAGGTCTTCGGATTGTAAAGCTCTGTCGTTTGGGACGAACGTGGATTGTGTGAATAATGCAATCTAATGACGGTACCAAAGGAGGAAGCCACGGCTAACTACGTGCCAGCAGCCGCGGTAATACGTAGGTGGCAAGCGTTGTCCGGAATTATTGGGCGTAAAGGGCGTGTAGGTGGATTCTTAAGTCGTGTGTCTAAGTGCGGTGCTCAACACCGTATGGGCGCAGGAAACTGGGAATCTTGAGTGCAGGAGAGGAAAGTGGAATTCCCAGTGTAGCGGTGAAATGCGTAGATATTGGGAGGAACACCAGTGGCGAAGGCGACTTTCTGGACTGTGTCTGACACTGAGGCGCGAAAGCCAGGGGAGCGAACGGGATTAGATACCCCGGTAGTCCTGGCCGTAAACGATGGGTACTAGGTGTAGAGGGTATCGACCCCTTCTGTGCCGGAGTTAACGCAATAAGTACCCCGCCTGGGGAGTACGGCCGCAAGGTTGAAACTCAAAGGAATTGACGGGGGCCCGCACAAGCGGTGGAGTATGTGGTTTAATTCGACGCAACGCGAAGAACCTTACCAGGGCTTGACATTGAGTGAAAGATCTAGAGATAGATTCCTCCCTTCGGGGACACAAAAACAGGTGGTGCATGGCTGTCGTCAGCTCGTGTCGTGAGATGTTGGGTTAAGTCCCGCAACGAGCGCAACCCTTATCCTTTGTTGCCAGCGCGTAAAGGCGGGAACTCAAGGGAGACTGCCGCAGACAATGCGGAGGAAGGCGGGGATGACGTCAAGTCATCATGCCCCTTATGTCCTGGGCTACACACGTACTACAATGGGCTTAAACAAAGTGAAGCAAGACCGCGAGGTTGAGCCAAACACACAAACAAGCTCTCAGTTCGGATCGGAGGCTGCAACTCGCCTCCGTGAAGTCGGAATCGCTAGTAATCGCAGGTCAGCATACTGCGGTGAATACGTTCCCGGGCCTTGTACACACCGCCCGTCACACCACGAAAGTTGGCAACACCCGAAGCCGGTGGGGTAACCAGAAATGGAACTAGCCGTCTAAGGTGGGGTCGATGATTGGGGTGAAGTCGTAACAAGGTAGCCGTATCGGAAGGTGCGGCTGGATCACCTCCTTTCTAGGGAGAACTCGGGTATGAAACAAGACCCGGTA
>NZ_CP146991.1:342500-450000 GCF_001941975.2 Sporomusa sphaeroides DSM 2875
GGACTGGCTAACCCATCACTGGAATAGGCAGAACATATTTTAAAACAGCAACAAAATGGGCGATGCTGCCCGCAAGAACAAATAAATGCCAGATAGCATGGTTATATGGAATCTTGTGTACTAAATAAAATATAGCACCAACAGAATAAAAAAGGCCGCCGCCTACCAGCCAGTATATACCCTCAATCGGCAGCGTAACTAACAACGGCTTGATCATTACTACCGCAAACCATCCCATTAATAAATAGCATAAGGTTGAGAAAACCTTGAATCGGTTGACAAAAAATATTTGAAAAATGATCCCAATTATCGCGAGTACCCATATTACACTAAAGATTGTCCACCCCAGTGCGCCATGCAGCGGAATCAGAGTGAACGGTGTATAGTTGCCGGCAATCAGTACATAAATAGCTGCATGATCAAAAATCTTCAGGATATATTTTGCTCTTTCATTAGTAAAACTGTGATAAAGTGTTGATGACAAGTACAACAGCACCAAAGAAGTACCATAGATGATAACGCTTAGTAAATGCCATATACTTCCATTGTTATAGACTGATACCGTAAGCACACCAAGTCCGATTAGTGCAAAAATCGTTCCCACGCCATGTGTAGCAGCATTCAATATTTCTTCTAGATTAACTTTCGCGGTCATTGCATTCTTTACCATCTACTCATCCCCTTCTGTGATTTATTGTCCATGGTTATTATCTCTTTCTGCTTCAAATTATAACCGAGGACACATGGCGGCTACTTTACCTTTGGAGTCCCCTTTACAGGTAATTTCAATATTATGATTGAAGGAATTAACGATTCCAAATCCACGCATTTCTGAGCAATCTAACTGCCGTTTCTTTGAAAAGAGGTTCCAGGCAATATATGGGCAATGTGCTGAGTCGGCATCTTACTATGAAGCGTACACAAAACGAGGAAATTTTGCAAGACGGCATCAAGGATAACATTCCGTAAACCGCTTGTTTGCCAAAAGGCTGCGTGAGTGTGTGCGGCTGTAAGAAGTTATTTTGGTTTCTCGAACACCCAAGTTACGATAGCATTTTGCCGCTGTCCCTCTGGGGCTTACTTGCATATCTTTTCATAGTATTCCTCATTTTCGATTTATCTTAATCTTAACTTGCTTCTCAGAAAAAATCTCGAGGAGAACAAAAGGCACCCGCAGAGTATCATCTATGGTTTATGTTTTTCTCCCCATTGACATATTAGTTCCATCAAAGGATAAAGTGATAGCCCCTTTTCAGATAAGCTGTATTCAACTTTTGGGGGAATCTGAGGATATTCTTCACGTGTGATTAGGCCATCATTTTCTAATTCTTTCAGTTGTACACTCAGGGTCTTATGTGAAATTGTACCGATCAGTCGTTGTAATTCATTATATCGAATTGGCTGTGCTTCAGCCAGCCAATACAAAATGACCATTTTCCATTTGCCGCTGATCATTGATAAAGTATAACCAAAGGGTGTATCTTTCAAGCTGTTGATTGGGCGTTGTTCTCTCATGCTCATAGTATCACTTACCTTTTCACCAGTATGCGGCATAAAAGTGCATACTTCAAGTTATTTCCTTTTCATTGTAAGATATAGCTATACTTAATGTAAAGGAGCAGAATGCATGAACAAGTGTAAAATTGAAGTTATTAAAACTACATTTGATGAAGAATTAGCGAGAGCCTATGGCTGCAAGGGACTGGGGAAATGTCCAATGCATAAAGTTGGCGATATCTATTATGGCGATTACGCTAAACCGGAAGGGCTATGTGATGAAGCCTGGAAAGCCATGTATCAATATGTATTTGCCCTGGCACATGGGAGTGATATTTTTTATTATGGTGATTGGATCGATAAGCCTGGAGTGGCAATCTGCAGCTGTAATGATGGGCTAAGACCAGTTATTTTCAAGATCACAGCCACAGATCAGGTATCAAACAAAAATTAGCAGCAAACCAATATAAGTAACCATTCTTGATTTTGGACAGTGCTTTTGAGAAAGTAAGGCAAAAATAAAGTTATTGCCTAAAGTGTATTTTTATGTTATTTTTATAGACAATACAGTGAATCGGTAAATATAGGTTACAATTGTATATTGTAGAAGCAGGTGCCCTCCGGGGCTTAATAGGGAAGACCGGTGAAGACGGATGCTTGGCATCCTTCGAGTCCGGCGCGGTCCCGCCGCTGTAACGGTGAGTTTTGTCTCCATGATGCCATTAGGATCAACATCCTGAGAAGGCGAGGCAAAGCGATGAACCGTAGCCAGAAGAACTGCCTGTTTAGCAATCACCGAATATGGATAGCTGCTGTTGTCTATCCATGGAACCCGCGAGCGATGGGGAAGGGGATTTTTGCATATGGCTGCGCCGTATTGAAATTCCTGACGTATTGTCAGGAATTTTTATTTACGGGACAATATGTGGACAAAGTCTTCCGCTTACGCGGAGGACTTTTATATTTATTACGTAAGTGCAATCGGGCTTTATTGGACAGATGGCGCCGATTGCAGAAGGAACAGGAGTGATGGAGTATTCTTAAGCGACAATTGTTGCAGCGGCTTTTTCAAATCGTCATCGTACTTTTTGGTATTAGTTTTTTAAGTTTTCTGCTCATTTATCTGGCGCCCGGAGATCCGGTGCGGGCCATGTTCGCCGTTACCGGCAATATTCCATCAGAAGAAATACTGGAAGATATGCGGGAACAAATGGGGCTGAACCGCCCGTTTCTGGTGCAGTATGGACATTGGCTGATGAACTGCCTGCAAGGAGACTTTGGCACTTCTTATTCTCAGGGCAAGCCGGTGTCCGAGATGCTGGCGGTGCGGGTTCTGCCCACATTGCAGCTGGCGCTTTTGTCCCTGGTGATGATGCTGGTGATGGCGGTACCGGCAGGAGTGCTATCGGCCTTGCATCAAAACCGGTTTTTGGATTATTTTATCCGGGCGGTTACCTTCACCGGCATTTCTTTGCCGAATTTCTGGGCGGGGCTGCTGCTCATTTACTTTGTGGCGCTTAAACTGGAATTGCTGCCGGTTGTTTCCACCGGCATGGGCTTGCAGAAGATGATTCTGCCAGCCTTTACCCTGGCCTTTGCCATGGCAGGGAAATATGCGCGTCAGGTTCGCGCGGCTATATTGGAGGAAATGAGTCAGGACTATGTCTATGGAGCTTTGGCTAGAGGATTATCGGAAACAGTTGTGCTGTGGCGGCACGTTATCCCCAATGCCATGCTGCCGCTCTTAACGCTGCTGGGGCTGTCCCTGGGTTCACTGCTTGGCGGCACAGCGGTTGTTGAAGTCATTTTTTCCTATCCGGCACTGGGCAGCCTGGCCATCAACGCCATTACGTCGATGGACTACCCCTTGATTCAGGGATATGTCTTGTGGATTGCCCTGATTTATATGATCGTTAATTTGGCAGTGGATGTTTCTTACAGTTTTCTGGATCCACGCCTCAGGAAAGGGGTATAACCGGCGATGGCGCGGAGCAGATGTCAATTTTACATATTTCTGGCCTTGGTGTTAGGCATCGTGGCAGTGGCGGTGTTTGCCCCGCAGATTGCTACCCATGATCCGGGACAGGCTGTGTTGACTGCAGCCAACAAACCACCGAGCAGCGAACACTGGTTTGGCACCGATCGTATGGGGCGGGATTTGTTCTCGCGGGTTATTTATGGTACCCGCACCTCGCTGGCTTCGACTTTGGTTTTAGTGGTAAGTATCTTTACCGTAGGCGGTGTGCTTGGGGTTGTGTCCGGCTACATGGGCGGCAAAACCGATACGGTAATCATGCGTATTTCCGATATGATGGTATCCTTTCCCGGCATGGCGCTGGCCATCGCGATGGCAGGCATCATGGGGCCGAGCATCACCAATGCCGTAATCGCTATCACTATGGTTAGCTGGACCAAGTACGCAAGACTGGCCCGCAGCCTGGTGCTAAAGGTCAAGCATCAAGATTATATTTTGGCTGCCATTATGTCTGGTTCCCGCACGCGGTATATCCTTTGGCGATATATGCTGCCTTCGGTTTTACCCACCTTAGCCATTACTGCCGCGACCGATATGGGGGGGATGATGCTGGAGCTTGCCGCTTTCTCGTTTTTGGGGCTGGGCGCACAGTCCACCTCGATTGAGTGGGGATATATGCTCAATGAAGGCCGGGCCTATCTGGAAGCTGCCCCCTGGCTGATGCTTTTTCCCGGGCTTGCCATTTTCATTACGGTGGTGGCATTCAACTTATTAGGGGACAGCTTGCGGGATATTCTTGACCCGAAGGAGCAAATTAATATTTTTCAGAAAAAAAGGAGAGTACCAAACATGAACAAGCAAATCAAGGCTGCAGCTTTGCTGCTGATTGTCTGCATGCTGGCTGTCACAACAGGCTGCGGCGGCAATTCACAGCAAGCAGCTGCCACCAACAATCATCTGAAATTTGGCTGCTACAATTATTCAGATTCCTTCGACCCGGCCAATAATGAAAATTCCAGTTGGGTCGCGATGCGTTTTGCTGTCACCGAGAGTCTTTTCCGTTTTTCCGATAAGGTGGTAGCCGAGCCTAATCTGAGCGACAGTTATCAGGTTTCGGACGATTACACCACCTGGACACTTCATATTCGCAAGGGCGTCAAGTTCTCCAACGGCAACGATGTTACCCCTACAGCCGTCAAGGCGTCTATTGAGCGCCTGTACAAAAATACCGATACTGCGCAGGGCGGCAAAGGCAACTCCAAGCCAAAGGGTTATTTGATTTACAATTCCATTACGGCAGATGACGCAGCTGGAACGGTAACCATCGTGTGCAGTAAGCCTACCTCTAATATCCCCGGCATTCTGTCACACCCTTATTTCGCCATTATTGATGCGTCTGTGGCTGACAAGGAAATTATCGGGACAGGGCCGTATAAGGTGGACAGTTTTAAAGCCGGTGTCAGTGTGGAGATGTCCCGCAATCCGCATTACTGGAATGGAGCTGCTCCTTATGAAAAGGTTACGGTTATGTTTATTGATGACAGCTCCACCAAGGCCATGGCGCTGAAGCGGGGCGATGTTGATCTGGTCGAGAATATTACCACTGCCAGTGATTTGAAATCGCTTTCCAGCGACAATGCCTATTATGTTTCCACGGCGGCGGGTGTGCGTACCGCCAACGCCTATATGAATTTCCACGGGGTACTGAAAAATGACGCATTGCGTCAGGCTATTATGATGGCGTTGGATAAGCAAACCATGTGTGATATCACGACATCAGGCATGTATAAGCCGGGCATTTCGGTATTGCCTTCTTCCCTGGCTTATAATTATGACAAGCTGACCAATCCGTTTCCCTTTAACAAACAGGCGGCTATAGCCCTCTTGGACCAGGCAGGCATTGTAGACAAGGACGGTGACGGCTGGCGCGAGCTTGACGGGAAAATGATCAATCTGGATCATGTTGCCTTTACCAGCCGTAATCTGAACGACTTTGCCGAGGCCGTTGCTCTCCAGCTAGCCGAAATCGGCATTAAGGTAACAGTCAACATCCGCGATTATGACACTGCACTTGCCCTGTTAAAGGCCGGCGAGTTCGATCTGTGGACATGCAATACGCTTACTGTGGGTGTAGGTGATCCGCAAGCCTATTTGGGCAACTGGTACTCCGGTAACTCCGGCGGTTTCGGCTATTATTCCAATCCCAAGTATGATGCCGCTTTTGAGCAGCTGATGGTAGAGATGAACCAGGATCGCCGGGTGGAGCTTATTACCCAGCTGCAGCAGATTCTGATTGATGATGCCGCTACCATTGCTTATGGCTATTATAACAGCCGGATGTTCAGCCGGGCTAATAAGGTTACAGGGGCAGATATTGCCACTATCGACTACTACTGGCTGACTACCGGTATCAAGCCTGTAAGGTAATGCGATGATACTGCAGTTTCGTAATATATCGGTTGCCTATGGGGATGGGGGCCCATCCCTTACAGGCTTTACACTAGATGTGGCGGCGGGAGAGATTGTCGCGCTGGTGGGCGAAAGCGGCAGCGGCAAAACCACCGCCATCCGGACGGCCATTGGACTTTTACCCGGCGGCGGCGAAGTCGTCGACGGGGATATTCTGTTTAACGGAAAATCTCTGCTTACGTTATCGTCCAAGGAATGGCAGGCTTTGCGCGGCAGGCAAATGTCGATGATTTTTCAGGATTCGGGAGCTATGCTCAACCCCATCCGCCGGATTGGCAGTCAGTTTGTTGAATATATCCGCGCCCACCAGTCGGTGCAGAAGCAGGAAGCGTGGGAGCTGGGGCGGGTGATGCTGGAGCGCATGGGACTGCCCCATAGCGAAACCATCATGAATTCGTATACTTTTCAGCTTTCCGGCGGGATGCGCCAGCGGGTGGGCATCGCTATGGCGATGGTGTTTCAGCCGCGGATTCTGTTGGCTGATGAGCCTACCAGCGCCCTGGATGTTACAACCCAATCGCAGATTATCCGGCAGATGCTGGAGCTGCGCGGGAAATATGGCACTGCGATTCTGCTGGTAACCCATAACCTTGGTGTGGCTGCCTATATGGCAGACCGCATCATTGTCATGAAAGATGGCCGCATTGTTGAACAAGGAACCAGGGAGAGTCTTTTGCATCAGCCGGCTGCCTCTTATACCCGGGATTTACTGGAGGCTGTTCCGTCCATGAGGGGGGAACGCTATGTCTGACTTTATTCTGGAGGGCAAGGGCTTGACGCAGTGCTACAAAACCGATACCGGTCGTGTTCTTACCGCTTGCCGTGCTGTCGATGTCACGCTGCGCAAGGGAGAAACGCTGGGCATTGTGGGCGAGAGCGGCTGTGGCAAAAGTACGCTGCTGCGGATTCTGACCCAATTGGAACGTCCTGCTGAAGGCCGGTTGTTTTTCAATGGACAGGAGATCACTTTTCTCAAAGGCGAGTCTTTGCGCCGCAATCGCTGTCATATTCAAATGGTATTTCAGGATCCGGCTGCCAGTTTTTTTCCGCGAATGAAGGTCGGTGAAGCCATTACCGAACCGCTCCGCAATTTTCGTAAGCTTTCCCGGCAGGAGCTGCTGGACAAGCAAGCCGAGCTGTTGGAACTGGTGGGCTTGCCGGCAGAGTACGCGGACCGGTATCCTCATTCCATGAGCGGGGGCCAGCGGCAGCGGCTTGCCATAGCCAGGGCGTTGGCGCTTGATCCGGATATTCTGATATGTGATGAGGCCACTTCCGCCTTGGATGTGTCGGTGCAGCGGCAGATTATTGAACTGCTGGCAGACATTCAACGACAGCGCGGACTGTCGATCATTTTTGTTTGTCATGATCTGGCGCTCGTCCAGTCGATAGCGCACCGGGTAATGATTATGTATCTGGGCGGTGTTGTGGAAGCTCTGCCTGGTGATCAGGTGTGGAATCAGGCCTGCCATCCCTATTCCAAGGCACTCTTGGGTTCTGTTTTCGCAACAGATATGGATTTTGACAAGCCGCTCAATACGCTGGAAGGAGATGTGCCCAGTCCGCTTGATTTGCCGTGCGGCTGTTCCTTTCATACCCGCTGCCCCAGCTGCGTGGAAATTTGCAGGCATGAACAGCCGGCGCTGCGGGAGATTGCTTCAGAGCATCAAGCGGCGTGTCATCTATTATTATAAAAGGCGGGATAGCTATGAATACTTGGACAATATGCGGACAGGCAGTCGCATGCGGTGAAAAAAAGCAGATTATGCTGACTGCAGATATTGCCGGCTGCGAAATGCCGGCAGTGATGATCAAAGGGCAGAAGCCCGGAAAAACTGTTCTAATCACGGCAGCCGTTCATGGCGATGAATATCCGGGTATCATTGCGGCAATCAGAGCGGCAAATGAAATTGACTCGGCGGCTGTAACCGGACAAATTTTGATCATCCCTTGTGTTAACACAGCCGGATTTTGGGCAGGCAGCCGGTATGTGCCGTCAGATGGCGCCAATCTCAACGCCAACTACCCAGGTAAAACTGATGGGACAGCAGGTGAGCGAATCGCCGACTTTTTTGTCAGACATATATTTCCCCAAACAGACTTTATCATTGACTTGCATAGCGGGAGCGCCATGGAGCCGCTGACGCCATGCCTGTTTTTCCCGGATACCGCAGGCGATGTGGTGCGGCAGGCAGCGAAAGCCGCTGCTTATGTTACCGATATTCCGTATTTGATCGCTTCAACGGCAGCAACAGGCCACTACAGCTATGCTGCCAGCGCCTTGAAAATTCCGGGGCTGTTGTTGGAACGCGGCCATAGCGGCCTGTGCGAAGATAGTTGGGTCGAGGCATATTACCGGGATATCCGGCTTTTGCTCAGGCATCTGGCTGTATACCCTTATGAGGATAATAAGGCTGTATGCCCCAAAAAGGTGTTTCATAAAACTATCTATTTGTCTGCCGCGCATGCCGGTCTCTGGTTTCCTGTCATTACTGCCAATGCAGCCGTCAAGGAGGGCGATTTGCTCGGACGGATGGAGGATTTTTTCGGGAACACCATAGCTGAGTACCGGGCTCAAGCTGACGGCACAGTGTTTTATTATCGGGGAGGCTTGGCGGTAAAACAGGGTCAGGAGTTGGTGGCTTACGGCTTGGAGAGATATGCTGAATAGGGCAGCTGACGGCGTAAAACAGGCGGTTTTATAGTATAAACCGGAGGTAGGCAAAGACGATTTGGTTCAAGCACCGATACTGTTTATATTAACTAAGTGAACTTGTTGCAGCGGCTTCCGTTTAGGCCAAAGGCCTGGCGGTAAGTCGTTTTTTTATGCCGGAAAAATGAATATTTTTTGTAATAATACTATACAATATGTAAGTTTTCAGTAAAATCATCCAAGTTATGCATATTTTGTGAGTCTAGTGCTTATGATAATACTGGGGATAGTTTGAGTTAACAGACTAACTGTTAACCAACATTAGACCAGTAAGCGAGGTGATGTATTTGAAGCTGCCGCGAATAAGTAACAAGCAATGGGCCTGTCTGGGCGGGGTTGCGCTGCTGACCGGAGTTTGGATTGCTCCCGGGCCGAGGGTCTCGCCGGAGACGGTTGTGAAAACACCTGCAGCCGAAGAACAACAAGTGGTGGAACCACCCCCAACTGCCGCTGTCCAGTCAAGTCAGCAGCCAATCCAAAAATATACGGTAGTGGCTGGAGACACTTTGAGTGGTATTGCTCAGGAACATGGCATTGACCTTGATACACTAATGGCGGCAAACCCTGGCATCAGCGACCTTATTCACCCTGGTGACCAACTGGATATAGTGGCCAATAAGGGCGTAATTTACCAGGTAAATACCGGAGATACCTTATGGGATATTGCGCATACATATGGTATACGGGTGGAGGAAATCAAGTCAGCCAATAGTAAACAGGATGATCATCTTGCTGTTGGCGAAAAACTTTTCATTCCCGGAGCACGTTGGGCCAGAGCCGAAACGGCGGTAGCGCGGGCCACGGTCAGCCGGTTTATTTGGCCGACCAGGGGCGAAGTATCCTCTCCGTTTGGCTGGCGCTGGGGCCGACTCCATGCCGGTGTTGATCTTGCCAACGATATTGGCACCCATGTTATGGCTGCCCGGGCAGGGAGAGTCATCTGGGCCGGATGGCGGGGCGGCTACGGCTACACTGTCATGTTGGATCATGGCGGCGGTTATGTCAGTCTCTATGGTCATCTGGACGATTATTTTGTTGAACGGGGCCAATATGTACGGGCAGGTCAACGGATTGCTTCCATGGGAAATACCGGCAATTCGACAGGTCCGCACCTGCATTTTGAAATCCAAAAAGACGGTGAGGCGGTAGACCCGATGGGGTTGCTGCCGTAAAAAAAAAAAGAGATTGCCATTGCGGCAATCTCTTTTTTTGAGGGGGATTGTCTTAAATCAGTTGTTAATTTGCCTAATAAAAACAACTTCCTCATCCAGTGTTTTAAGTCCATTACCGCTACAATGTAAAGATTTGTCGTAGCCTGGAGTCAAAAATATTGTTATAATCAAACTGTTCTAAACTTTGCGAGCGGTAGTTAACAATTAGAGTTCGTACCATAATGGGAGATGAAACTGTGATGGGCGAGTTAAACGCAGTATTATTGGGAAGTCCGGAAGTTTACTGGAATGGCAGGAAACTGGTTTTCCCTTTTGCCAAGAGTGAAGCGCTTCTTTATTACCTTTTAGTCAAGAAAAGTGCTTCGCGGGAAGAGTTGGCGGCACTATTATGGGGTGATATGGAGGACGCGGCAGCTAAGAAAAATTTGCGCAATACTATTTATCTGCTTAAAAAGCTGATTGCCGATGATTTTTTGTTGACACCATCACGGGCTAATGTGCTGCTGAATAGCCAAGCCATTGCTGCCAGCACCGATTTACAAGAATTTTTTGCTGCCGGGCTGGAGGAGTCGCTGGTTTTATACCGGGGAGAATTTTTAGCAGGCTTTGCCTGTAAGGACGCCGAGCTGTTTGAAACATGGTTAAGTGGTGAACGGGAGCAAATCAGAGAAGAACTGGTCTCCCGTTTTACCAAAATCATTGTAGGCAAGATGAATAATAAGGATTACGCAAGTGCCAAACGTTACCTGAAGCGTCTGATTGCCTTGGATGAACTTAATGAAAGCGCTTATCGCGCGCTAATGAAAATTTATGAACGCGAAGGCGCTTTTAATAAGGCTATTGATGTATATAGCGCACTTGCTGCAAAAGTTAGCGCTGAACTGGGATTAGAACCTGACGATAAAACAAAAGAAGTTTATAATCGTATTCGAGCGCGGAAATTCGTTAAGCCGGACAGACCGAAAGAGTTTGGCGGGGAAATATTTTTCGGACGGGAACGGGAATTAGCACTGCTTACCAATATGTATGAAAACTTTTGCGCCGGGCGGCAACCAAGGTCGCTGGTTCTGGTTTGTGGTGAACAGGGTGTGGGAAAGACGGCCATTGTGCAGCAGCTAACAGAGCGTGTGGGCAGTGGCAGTGTGCTTTTACGTACCCAGTGCTATCAAGCCGAACAAGAGTACCCCTATAAGGCGTGGAACCAAATTCTAGGTCAGGCATTGGGACTCTTGGGAGAAAGAGGCGTAGTATTGCCTGCCATGTGGCAGCAGGTAATATCCTATGTCTTTCCGGCCCTTGTCAACACTACAGTATCAGCCCCCCAGCACGGCTTAATCAATGCGTATGACATCCATGCCGGTATGGTGGAAGAAATCATGGGCGCCATACTTGGTCAGGCTGCCGGTCAGGGGAAACTGCTCTTGATTGTGGAAGATATTCAATGGCTTGATACTTCCGGGTGGACGGCGCTAAAATTTATTATCCGGGTCCTTGGCAGACAGGTATTGTGTATTGCTACCTGCCGCAGCGAATATCAGGAAGCCTGCGGGCGATTTACCGGAGAGTTTGAGAAGGCCGGTTTGCTGGAATATATTGTGTTAGAAAACTTTAGCCGGGAGGAAGTGGTCAGGTTTTCAACACAGGTGCTTCCGCCTGATAAGATACATGCCGAATTACAACAGAAGCTTTATGAATATACAGAGGGAAATGCGCTGTTTTTAGTGGAGTGCTTCAAGCTTATTCAGTTAGGACAGGAACTGGGGCTTTCGGCACGATTGCGCGGCGTTTTGCAGGAACGGTTCAATGCTGTTTCGGACAATGCCCGGAAAGTACTTGAAGTTATTTCAGTTTTTTTCAGCGATATTAGTTATGATGAGATCTTCGCCGTCTGTGGTATGGATGAATTCGGGATTGTGGAAGCTATTGAAGAAATTCAGCAAAAACATTTGATTCAGGAAGTAGATAGCGCGGCACTGGGGCGTAGAGGACCTATTTATAAATATAGCCATACGCGAATCCGGGAGTATGTGTACTCCCAGTTGTCATCTCTCAGGCAGCGAATGCTGCACAGAAAAGCCGGAACCTACCTGGAGGGATTGCTGGAGCGGGATTTCCGAGGCCAGGATTTATATTCGGAAATTTTGTATCATTATTCCCAGATTGAGGAGAAAGTCAAAGTACTGGAATACACTGTTAAAATAGCCGAGCGGTATTCTTGCCCGCAGTATGAACTATTCCCTGACCTTAGTGAAATTCTTCGGGGTGGTAACGCCTGTGTTTTTGATGATGGTGCACAAATACTGCGGCAGCTGGACAATATCCGGGAGCTCTTAGTCGCACTGGAGCACAGCACGGTGGATAAAAGGGGCATAAGCAGGTTTCGTGTCGCGTATTTAGAAATGTTAGGGCGGTATTATATTTGGCAGGGTAATCATCGGGAGGGTCTCAAAGCCATTCATCAAATGCTGCGTTTGTCAGCCAAGTGGAATTTTGACGATTACCTGATTAAAGGGTATCAGCAGGTCGTATATTGTGGGATTCAAATTCGCCATCCAAGATTAATCGAATGGTTTGCCGGGAAACTGCTTAAGAAAGCCGATGAGGAAAATTTAGCGGAAAAGACAGCTATTGTATCCAGATTTTTGGGAATAGCTCATGCTTTACGGCGAGAGCAGGAACTGGCAGAACAGTGTTACCGGCAGTCATTATCCGTGTTTAAGCGGCTGGGAGAAGAAAATTCTAATTATAGTTTGCATATGGCAGCCGCCTATAATTATATCGGTGAGCTCAGGCGGACGGATGGCAACCTGGCAGAAGCCTTATATTATTATGAACAGGCTATACGCATAACCGGCAAACATACCGTTAGTGCCGGGTTTTCCATCTTTCTCATCAACGCCGGGTTTGCTGCCTATGAGTTGGGCGAATACGGTAAGTCTTATCAATACCTTGAGGACGCCTTAGGTCTAGGCCAGCGGTTTGGGGACCAGCGTGGCTATTGGTGTCTCAGGTGCTATTCAACACTGCACTCTTTACTGGCATTACTGGCTATCAGGGATAAGCGGCCGGAGGCAGGACGGCAGCATTTAAAAACAGCCGATTCAATTTTACAAAGGCATTATGATGCCTACCAAGCCGGAGTAATCTTGCGGACAAAACTCCAGCTTGCTATCTGGATGCAGCAAGACGGTAAGCTTAGGCAAGCCTTCAGGGATTATTTGCCGTTGCCGGTTGAAGAATATTACCGGCGGGGGAAGGAAATTTTTCTGCATTTGGATAGTGTGCTCGATCAGCGGTTACTGGATGAAGTCTATGCGGGTTATAAGGGGAGTTAGTGCTTGTTTTGGAGCATCGCCTGATTATAAAAACTCCTGTTAATTTTATTAATTTAACAGGAGTTTTAGCTTTTTATAGTAAATGTATAATTTATAAATTTTATCAATCTGCTTAAGTTTGAATTTTTAAGTTGCTAGATAACTGAAAATTCTATCGTTTAATATTGACAGTATTTAATATAGATAAGTATACTAATGGTATACAAGTTGGTAGGAGGATCATGTGTTTAAATTAAGTCAGGAAATAAATAATCCACAGAAAAAAACATTAACAAAAGTGGCCTATCAAAAAATTCTAGATATGATTATTGATGATGAAATACCTTCTGGTGGCATTTTAAGTGAAAATGTATTGGCAGATTTATTAGGGATGAGCAGAACACCTATTAGAGAAGCCTTAAGGATGTTGCAAAAAGATGATTTAATTGAAGTAATTCAGGGGAGTGGAACGTTTGTTAAAAGCGTTACGGAAAAAGAACTTTCCGACCTTTTTTCAGTTAGAATTAGCCTTGAATGCTTAGCCGTAGAAAAAGCCATTCATTATATTGATGATCAGCAAATTAATAAAATGATAGCCGAGTGGGAAGCACTGAAACATAATACTAATATAAATTGGAAGCAGGTTGTATCATCAGATAATGAACTGCATCGTATGATTATATATAAGAGTCATAACAATATCTTAAAACATATATATAATTTATTAAACAGTAAAATTCTTAGATATCAGCGGCTAGCGGCTAAATCATTGGGGAATTCGGAAGTAACTATACTTCAGCATCTCGAATTATTAAGGCTATTAAAAGCAAAAGATAGTAATTTGATTTGTGCTAGTTTGGAAAATCACTTAATACAGTCGAAAGAATACATTATGAAGAATATGTAAGAAAAAAATTTTAAAGCAACTTGTATACAAGTTGAATACATATAGTTTTATCTGATAAAAGGTATAGTTGAGCTTTTTTGACAGAATATTTAGTAGTTTCATTCTAATTTCACAGGAGATGATTTTTATGTGTATGTTACGGGTCGTAATGTTTGGAACACCTGCTATTTACTGGAATGATAATAAAGTATTTTTCCCATTTGCGAAAATGGAGGCGGTACTATATTATTTGTTAGTTGAGGGCGAATGTACACGTGATAAGTTAGCAATGTTGCTTTGGGGAGAAAAGGCGGATCAGGATGCGAAAAAGAACTTAAGGAATACAATTTATTCAATCAAAAAAATGATATCACCTGAATTGTTTATTACACCAACTCGAAAAATGATTTCTCTCAATAGTAAGTTGATTTATGCAACAGATATTGAATTATTGAATAAATCGGATGTACAGGATTTTTTGCAAAAGCAATCCGGGGATTTCCTAGAAAATTTTTACTGCAGAGATGCGGAGTTATTTGACGATTGGGTTATGGCAAAGCGTCTGGAATTTAAAGAAATAATGATAACGCGTCTCACTAGTGGCATACTGAATTTTATACATAATAAACAATACACAGATGCGAAAAAGCACATTAAGCAATTAATAAAAATAGATGAGTATAACGAGAGTGCCTATCGTTTATTGATGAAGATTTACGAACGTGAAGAAGCTTTTTATAAGGTCACTGAAACTTATCATAAATTAGAAAAAAAATGGGCTGATGAACTGAATTTATGTCCTAGCAATAAAACTAAGGAAATATATGCAAGAGTGGCTCAACAGCATAAACAGAGATTAGATGCACTTGAACAAATTACCAAATTTGCAAGAGATTTGACGATAATTTGGCGTTGATTTTGCGATAACTGTAATATTATGTTTGTGGTAACGATAGTATTTTTCAATCTGGGAAAAGGGGCAAGGTAAAACAGTAAAGCAACCCTAAAAAATCTAAAATTAAGGAGTGAAAATTAGTATGAATGTGTATTCGGTCAGCATGATAGTTTACTTTATTATCGCTTTCGCCATTGCGATTATCTATAGTCGCAAAAGAACGACATCTAATGAAGATTTCTTTTTAGGGGGACGGCAGTTTGGAATAGTTTTCGTATTTTTTACAATGATGGCAACGTTTTTGGGGGCCGGTACAACTGTGGGAACAACAGCGTGGATATGGAAACGCGGGTTGTCGCAGGTGTGGATGACTGCGGGATACGCAGTGGTGTTTTTGTTTATCGGGCTGTTCTTGGCCGCGCGTGTCCGGCGGTTTGGCACTTATTGTAACGCCTATACCTTTGCCGATTTTTTGGAGATGCGCTATAACAAATCGGCTCGTTACATAGGTGCTACTTTGATGTGGTTTGCGTTTATGTCAATTGCTGCGTTTCAGTATATGGGTATAGGCAGAATTATTAATACCGTTACAGGCATTGACTACAATATCGCAGTATTGATTGCCGCCCTGATTACTATCTTGTATACTTCGTATGGCGGTATGTGGGCAATTGCCATAACCGGGGTAGTTAAAGGTGCATTGGTCTTTATCGGTATTCTTATTATGGCTCCTGTTCTTTATATGAAGGCTGGAGGAATGGAAGGGATAGCAAGCGCTGTGCCTGTGCAGCATTTTAGTTTAGTTGGCTACATTTCGCCAGGGCAGGCTTTGACGTGGTTCCTGGTGTTCTTTTTAGGGATCATACCGATGCAGGACTGGTGGCAGCGGGTTTTAGCCGCCAAAGGTGAACGTGAAGCTCGCATGGGTTTAATGTATCTGGTAGCAGGCTTTGTGTTTATTGAAACGCTTATTTATATGATTGGATTTGCTGGCAAGGTTTTAGAACCCAATATTGCGAATCCGGAAAGCTTATTTCCAACTCTGGTAATCCACCATTTCAGTCCCTATATTGGCGGATTGCTGCTAGCGGCGCTAGTCGCTATTATTACCAGCACAGCCTCGGCTTGTTTGCTGGTTGCTTCAACCCATTTTACCCGTGATTTGTATAACGGGATCATCAAGCCAAATGCTACCGATGCCGAATTGTTGAAATTTTCAAAAATATCAACACTGGGCTTAGGCGTGTTAGTGTTAGTGTTTGTATTTGCCGCACCAGGCATGTTTGAGCTATTTGTAATCAGTGCGGATATTCTGGGGGCATCTCTGACGGTGCCGATATTGGCCGGTTTCTTTGTGCCCAGGGTTGGTGAAAAGGCTGGATTTTACGCTATGCTTGCCGGCATGATCGGCTGGGCTGTCAGTTATATGGGATGGCATCCTATGGGCTTTGGTCCGGCGGCAGTGGGGGGACTTTTCTCTCTCATTGCTGTCATCATTGGTATGATGGTATTGCCGCCTGCCGATCGAGCTGTTTTAGAAAAAATGGGATTGATGAAACCGGACGAAACTGTCAATGTAATTAAAGGATAAGAACTTGGTTTGGGGGATGAATGAGATGGAATTGACACAAATGGAACAAGAGATGCTGGCAGGAAAACATGGTGAGGGCGTTGCTTTAGCTATGAAAGTGCAGGTTGCAACAGGGGAAGCGTTTGGTGCTGCCCGTATGGTTCCTATTACCAGGGCCCATGTGGCTCTTAGCAATCAGGATGCAGATACATGGTTTGCCGAAAAAATGGCAAAGGCAGGTGCAAAATGTAAGATTGCCCCTACTGTTAATCCAGGATTTTCATTGAAATATTTCTGTGGTCATTGTCAGTCACAAAAGGCAATGACAGCAGAAGATGTAGATATGATGCACAGAACACATAATGTCTACAAGCAGCTGGGAGCCGTTCTGACTTACAACTGCACTCCTTATTTAGGCAGTAATATTCCTCAGTTTAAAGAAGTTATCGGGTTTTCGGAATCCAGTGCTACCCCCTATGTAAATGCGGTATGGGGAGCAAGAAGCAATCGGGAATCTTCGCTGAGTGCGTTATGTGCTGCTATTACCGGGCTAGTACCGGAATACGGGCTTTTGCTGGATGAAAACCGTAAAGGCGATATCCTGGTGGAAGTACAGGCCGATATGGATAAGGATTTTGCCTATCAAATGCTTGGCTATATGGGGAAAAAAATTGGACCGGGAATACCGGTATTTGTTGGCATAGCTAAACGTCCTACGCCGGAAGCCTTAATGAATTTAGGAGCACAGCTGAATACCTCAGGGGCTTACGGAATGTATCATATCGTAGGCGTAACGCCGGAGGCTCCGACGCTTGAAGCGGCATTTGGCGGCAAGGAACCGGCAAGAAAAGTGGTAATCACCAACCAGGACTTAAAAGAAATTCGCGACACTATTTCGCATGCACCAGGGCGTATTGATTTTGCCTTATTTGGTTGCCCGCATTTCAGTATTAATCAAATAAAGCAAGTGGCGGATATTGTTCAGGGGCAGAAGTTAGCTGTTGATTTATGGATCATGACTTCCGCTAATAATAAGTATCTTGCCGAGAGAATGGGACTTAAAGAAATTCTTAATGCGGCAGGTGCTGATATTGTAGAGGAAACCTGTATGGATCAGCCATGCTGGCATTTTTTGAAGGGGAAAGTCGGTATTACCGATTCACCTAAATTGGCATATTATCCGAAAAAACGCGGAATAAATTTTGTCATCAGGGATTTAGAAACCAGTGTTCAAGCTGCATTGAAAGGAGAAGTAGAATAAATGAAGGATAATTTTTTATGCCATAAGCTTTCAGAGGGTGTGGTTGAAGGTGAAGTACTCATATCCCAAGATGATATTTGTTACTATCTGGTTGATCCCGCTACAGGCAATGTAATTGAGAGTGGGCATGATATTGAAGGACAAAGCGTAGCGCAAAAGATATTGGTGTTTCCTGGCGGTAAAGGCAGTTCAGTTGTACAGGCAGACGGCCTGTTCCAGTTGTTAATGAAAAAAAATGCCCCCAAAGCCATGGTCATTAAAAACCCTGAGACAGTGTTGGTCACTAGTGGTATCATTATGGAAATTGCCATGGTGGATAAAGTGGAAGAACAGTTTTATAGCAGTATTAAAAATGGCGATATAGTTCGAGTAGATGCAAATAACGGTGAAATTGCGATATTGCGCAGAAAGTAGCAAATGCCAGAATACAGTGTTGGTACAGGATGCCAACACTGTATTCTTAACTAATGGGATAGGAGGCAACGAAAATGAAATGCCAGATGAAATTAATTGAAGTGCCATACGGGAACGAGACAGTAAGAGCATCGGTTTCTGCGGATTCGGTAATTTTTAATGGTACTATGCCCGAGTGTTCTCCGTTAGCTGACTTAGAAGCTGTGGTGCTTGCCAGACTAGATTGTCCGACTGGCTGTAAGCCGTTAAAAGAGTTGGTGTCACAGTCAGACAAAATTATGATTTTGGTGGAAGATAATACGCGGCAAACGCCGGTTAAACGCATTTTGCCTGTTTTGATTAATTATCTGGAGCAACACGGGGTTAAAGCCGGTCAAATTGAAATATTGATAGCAACAGGCACGCATCGTATTATGACTGAAGAAGAAATAATTGAGAAGGTAGGTTTGGATGTTTTTCGCAAGCTTAGAATTTATCAGCACGACTGTACAGAAAAAAGTGATATTGCCGACTTGGGTACTGTAGCAGCAGGGCAGAATAAGATACCGGTTCAGGTGAACAAACGGGCACTGGCTGTGGATTTTATTTTAGGTTTGGGTAATATTGTGCCACATTGTGATGCCGGTTATAGCGGCGGCGGCAAAATTGTGCAGCCTGGAATCTGTGGTATTGCTACTACGGCAAGCACGCATATTACAGGGGCATTGCTGGAAGAGATTCCGCTGGGTGATGCCGAGAATCCGTGCCGGTTAGGAATTGAAAAGGTAGCGGAGAGAGTAGGCTTACGATTCATCATCAACACAGTTATGAATGCCAATCAGGAAGTTGTCGATGTGGTCGCAGGCGACTTTGTTACAGCGCATCGCGAAGGGGCTAAAATAGCTGCCAAGGTTTACGGAGTAGATATACCGGCATTAGCTGATATAACAATTGTAAGTTCGCACCCGTGTAATATTGATTATTGGCAAGCTATGAAAGGTCTGGTTGCAGCTTATTTCACCGTTAAAAACGGTGGCTATATCATTTTCGTTTCTCCGTGTTATGAAGGACTTGAGCATAATCATCCGAAACTGAGAGAGTGGTTAAAATATTCCTATAAGGAAGGTTGTGATGTAGCCAGACATACAGTTTTGGATGATGAAAGTTCGGATTTGGTGGCGGCTGATATTGCTATTTGCAATGCCAGAATTCGTGAAAAAGCCAACATTTTGATTGTGAGTGACGGCTTGAGTCAGGAGGATATTGGTGTCCTTGGCTACGAAAAGTTTGATACGCTTCAGGCGGCAGTAGACTATGTATTGCAGAAAATTCCTAATGGGAAGATCGGAGTTCTGCCTCGCGGCGGAGATTGCCTGCCGATAAGGCGGTAATTCCAGTTGTTGTTTTCTGCTCAAAAAAAGCATTGACAAGTGCTGAATGCTTAACTTATAATATATTTAAAGTTAAGAAAATTTAAAATTGTAGAAATGCCTATAGCTATTAGAAATTAGGGGGCAAAACTCTATTTGAGTTTTGCCTCCTTTTTAGTTTGCCTCGAATGGGTGATAACTTGGTGGTGAAAGTCCACTACAGGCTTGGCAGTAGGAACTGTTAGCAGAGGGCAAGGGTGTCCGCCGTGAGGCGGAATCTGAAGTAAGCCTAATGCAAACCCTTGGTCTGACGAATAGAAACTACATATAAGGCATATGCAGGGAGGACGAGTTTGCTAACTAAAACAAAGTCCAATACTGCCCGAACCCTGTGGTGTAAATGTAGCAGATATATGAGGGGAAGGTTATCGCTCTTAACGGGGGAGGTCTCGCAAGGCTCCGAAAGACATAGGCAACCCCATGACACCCGGAGAACCCATGCAGTGATGTATGGCTAAATTGCAAGAAGTCAGCAGAGGTCATAGTACCGGATTTTTTTTCCGGGAAGGACCGAACAATAGTAGTCTTTGAACGAGAGGACGGTGAAGCAATGCAAAGAGAGCAGAAAACGACGAAAGTCGGCTACCGGTGTGAGGGTATGTTGGAAACAGAGAGTAATAGCGGAGCGCGGAGCATTGTTACGCCTGAAACCGCAGAGAAAGACGGTGCAAGTCGTTTGCTCGAAGCCATATTACACAGGGACAACCTCAATGCAGCCTACCTACGAGTAAAGCGAAACGGCGGCGCTCCGGGAGTTGACGGAATGGCAGTAGAAGAAATGCTGCCCTATCTAAAGGACCATAAAGAGGAACTGTTGGCAAGTATTCGTGCCGGATGGTACAACCCCAAACCGGTCAGACGAGTAGAAATACCAAAGCCAGACGGGGGAAAGAGAAACCTTGGAGTACCAACGGTCATAGACCGTATGGTACAACAAGCCGTAGTACAGGTAATGCAACCCATGTTTGAGCCCCATTTCTCCGAAAACAGCTACGGTTTCCGACCGGGGCGCAGCGCCCATCAAGCCATGAAGAAGGCCGAAGAATATTATAAGCAGGGTTATATCAGAGTCGTAGACATAGACCTCGCTAAATATTTTGATACAGTCAATCATGACATTCTCATAGATAGGATAAGAGAAGTAATTAAGGATGAGCACGTCATCAAGCTGATACGTAAGTTCTTAAAGAGCGGCGTTATGGCAAACGGCTTAGTCAGTCCGACAACGGAGGGAACGCCACAAGGAGGCAACCTTTCACCACTTCTCAGCAACATATACCTTACGGCTTTCGACCGAATGCTGGAAAGCAGAGGTCATAAGTTTGTAAGGTATGCGGACGACTGCAATATTTACGTCAAAAGTCAAAGAGCGGCCGAGCGGGTAATGACCAGCAGCACGAAATATCTTGAGAACAAATTAAAACTTAAGGTAAACCAGGAAAAGAGCAAGGCGGGGAGCCCATTAAAACTTAAATTCCTAGGTTTTTCCCTATTTAAGACAGGGAAAAGAATGGGTATACGGCCACATGCCAAGTCGATGGAGAAATTCAAGAACAAAATCAGGCAATTAACAAGCAGAAAGCAAGCCAAGCCTATCCCGGCAATTCTAAACAATATCAGGAAATATACAACCGGATGGTTAGGCTATTATGCAATAGCTGAAATGAGTTCCAAGATAAAATCTCTTAACGAATGGATACGCCGAAGAATAAGGCAAATCTTTTGGAAACAGTGGAAGAAACCCTCCGCAAAATTTAAGAACCTCATGCTCCACGGTATACCAAAGCAGAAGGCTAGAGAATGGTCTTATTCCCGACTAGGATATTGGCGTATTGCAGGTAGCTGGATTTTATGCAGGTCATTAACGAACGAATACCTCGCATCCATCGGCTATGATGATATAGCCAAAAGATACGAGGTATTGCACTTAAGCTATTGAACCGCCGTATACGGATCCGTACGTACGGTGGTGTGAGAAGTCGGCTACTCAACTAATGCGTAGCCTCTTACTCGATTATTATTAAAAAGAAAGAGGGGAAAACGAAGTGTCCGAACATTCTCAAGCTGAAGGATTGCACAGAGGGCTAAAAAACCGGCATATTCAATTGATTGCCTTGGGAGGGGCAATTGGTACAGGGCTGTTTTACGGATCAACCAAAGCTATTCAAATAGCTGGCCCGTCTGTTATGCTTTCTTACTTGATTGGCGGTATCATCATTTTTTGGATTATGCGTCACATGGGTGAAATGCTTGTTGACGAACCTGTATCAGGTTCCTTCAGTCATTTTGCCTATAAGTACTGGGGGGATTTTCCCGGTTTTCTGTCAGGCTGGAATTATTGGATGGCCTATGTGCTTGTCAATATGGCAGAACTGACGGTAGTAGGGAAATATATTCAGTTTTGGTGGCCGGATATTCCGGTGTGGGTCACGGCCCTGGTATGCTGGGCTTTTCTTACTGTGGTTAATTTAATCAATGTTAAGCTATACGGAGAATTTGAATTCTGGTTTGCCATTATCAAAGTAGTAGCCATTATCGGTATGATTGTTTTTGGTACACTGATTCTCTTAAAAGGGGATGCAGGAAGCGCAAGCGGTGTGGGTAATCTGTGGAATCATGGCGGCTTTTTCGCCAATGGTCTGGAAGGCTTCCTTTGTTCTTTGGCTATTGTCATGTTTGCCTACGGCGGGACTGAAATGGTAGGGGTCGCAGCCGGGGAAGCCGATAATCCCAAAAAGACTATTCCTAAGGCCATTAACCAAGTTATGTGGCGGATATTGATTTTCTATGTTGGCGCTTTGCTGGTTATTTTGATGATCTATCCGTGGAATCAATTAGGGGTAGGCGGAGCCGAAGGCAGTCCCTTTGTCCAGATTTTCTCGAAAATAGGCATTTCCTCGGCAGCTGCCTTGTTGAATGTCGTTGTAATTACGGCGGCTCTTTCAGCTTATAATAGCGGTCTTTACACTAATGGACGCATGCTTTATAATCTGGCGCACCAAGGCAATGCTCCGGCCATTTTTAAAAAATTGAATAAGGCGCAAATACCGGTAGCGGGAGTGTTATTTTCGTCTTTCCTGATGGGCTTGGTGGTATTTTTAAACTATCTTATCGAAAGTCAGGTTTTCGTTTATCTGATGGCATTGGTTGTTTCTGCTGATATTATTAGCTGGGTAATGATTAGTATCAGTCATATGAAATTCCGCAAGGCCAAGTTAGCCCAAGGGGCAAAGATCGACTTTCCGGCAGTATGGTATCCTGTCACCAACTATATTTGCATGGGCTTTTTGGCCATGGTATTTGCCCTGATGGGGTATATGGGCGGCGACTGGCGCATTTCCTTGTACCTGACCCCTATTTGGCTTATTGTCTTGTATCTTGGCTATAAATGCAAACCACAAGCCAGCGAGGGTTCCAAAGCAATAATGAAATGATGAGAACTAAGGGGTAGGCTCGGAAATGAGTTTACCCTCCCTTGTCGAAAAGATATTAGACTTGACTTTAGCAGTCTTGTCAACTATTATAAAAATGAGGTGCCTTCCTAAGATGCGAGAGATGAGAGTTGGCTAGGCGGAATGGTTTAATTGAAGTAGTTTTACCGGTTTTTGTGAGATGCGAATGTTACTGAATAGCGTGCCCACAGTTATGAGATATTAGGGGGTAAACTCATTGATGAGTTTTACCCTCTTTTTTATTTTCAAAAAAATGGAGGTATAGTCATGATATTATTAGACGGATATGCGTTAACTCTATCAGATGTTGTAAAAGTAGCCAGAGAGTATGAGGAAGCAGGTTTAAGCGAGCAGGGCCGTAAACAAATTGAGGACAGTCGTGCCATTGTGGATAGAATCCTGGAAGCTGAGACTCCGGTATATGGTATTTCCACCGGTTTCGGCAATTTTAGCCAAATCTTTATTTCTAAGGAAAAAAGAGAAAAACTGCAAAAAAACCTGATTCTTAGTCATGCCACCGGCGTGGGCGAGCATTTGCCGGAAGATGTTGTGCGGGCTGTTATGCTGCTCCGGGCCAACTCATTGGCCAAAGGCTATTCGGGGATTAGGCTTTCTACGGTACAGCGGCTTTTAGAACTGCTGAACAAGCGCATAACCCCGGCCATTCCGTCAAAAGGCTCGGTGGGAGCCAGCGGTGATTTGGCGCCACTGTCCCATATGGTGTTAGTCATGCTGGGAGAAGGCGAGGCTTATGTTAATGGCAAGTTAATGAGTGGGGCAGAAGCACTGGCAGTGAGCGGCCTGGAACCGATAGCCCTGGGCGGTAAGGAAGGACTGGCCTTGATTAATGGTACGCAAATAATGACTGCTGTCGGCTCAATGGTATGGCAGGATGCTGTGAACCTGATGAAGGCCGCCGATGTTGCAGCCGCTCTGTGCACCGAAGCCCTGAAGGGCACCCGCACTGCCTTTGATCCGCGAATTAGTCAGGTTAGAGCGCATATCGGACAGGTGGCTACCACGGAGAATATGCTGCGGTTGACTGAACACAGTCCGATTATTGAGTCGCATATCGATTGTGCCAAAGTACAGGATGCGTACTCTTTGCGTTGTGTTCCGCAGGTACATGGTGCTTCCAAAGATGCTTTGCGGCGGGCGGAAGAAACCCTTACTATCGAGATCAATGCGGCTACCGATAATCCGTTAATTATGCCAGATACCGGTGAAGCCATTTCCGGCGGCAATTTTCATGGACAGCCCATTGCCCTGGTAATGGATTATCTGAAATTGGCCTTGGCCGAACTTGGCAATATTTCGGAAAGGCGTACCAACCGTTTGCTGGATTCCCATTTGAGCGGACTGCCGTCATTTTTGACTGCTTATCCGGGAGAAGATTCAGGGCTGATGATTACCCAGTATACGGCAGCCTCGTTAGTGTCGGAGAACAAAGTACTGGTGCATCCGGCAAGTGCTGACTCCATTCCTACCTCAGCTAACCAGGAGGATCATGTCAGCATGGGAACAATTGCGGCCCGTCAGGCACGGGAAATTTTGGAGAATGTCCGCCATATTCTGGCGATTGAGTGTCTGGCGGCTGCCCAGGGCATTGACTTTTTAGCCCCGCTGACCCCAGGCGTTGGTACCGGCGCGGCACATAAGGCCATTCGCCAGGCTGTGCCGCATTTGGACGAAGACCGGATACCGGCACCTGATATCCAAAGTATATATCGGCTAATCGCTGACGGCTCCCTGATTAAAGTGGTAGAGGCGGCTATTGGTCCGATGAAAATCTATTAAGCCAGTTACAGGCAGTGCGGTACTGGAAACAGGAAATAGCAAGTTTGGGGATTACCCCAATTTGACGTTTGATAGACGGAAACTGTGATAGATTGGAACTAAGCAACCTGAAATAGTCATAGGGGAGGATAAAACATGGTGATAAACAATACTGGGATTGGCAATGCAATGACAATCAAGCTTGACAATACTCTGCCGGAAATGCCTGTATTTGAAGAGGGAATCAGACGCGCTCCTAATCGCGGCTTCCGGCTGACGCCTGATCAGACTAAAGTAGCCTTAAAGAACGCGCTGCGGTATGTGCCTGCCGAACTGCATAGAGTACTGGCGCCGGAGTTTCTGGAGGAATTACGCACTTTCGGGCGAATTTATGCCTATCGTTATATGCCGAAAGAAAAGTTGTCCGGAAAGCCTATTGACGAATACAAGGGCAACTGTGTGGAAGGCAAGGCTTTCCAGGTAATGATTGATAACAACTTAGACCCTGCTGTGGCACTTTATCCCTATGAACTGGTTACCTATGGCGAAACCGGCAGCGTTTGTCAGAATTGGCTGCAGTATCAGCTTATCAAAAAATACCTGGAAGTCATGACCGATCAGCAGACCCTGGTCCTCGAATCCGGTCATCCGCTGGGCCTGTTTCCGTCTAAGCCTGAAGCACCCCGGGTAATCATTACCAACGCGCTGATGATCGGCATGTTTGACAACCAGGAGGATTGGGAGATTGCCGAGCAGATGGGTGTGGCCAACTACGGGCAGATGACTGCCGGGGGCTGGATGTATATTGGGCCGCAGGGCATTGTTCACGGTACCTTTAATACCCTGCTTACCGCAGGCAGAAAGCGGCTGGGTATTCCGGCAGAAGGCGATCTCGGAGGACATCTGTTTGTTTCTTCCGGTTTAGGCGGCATGAGCGGCGCTCAGCCTAAGGCTATTGAGATTGCCGGTGGTGTAGGCATTGTTGCGGAAGTAGATTATTCGCGCATTAAAACCCGTTATGATCAGGGGTGGGTCAGCAAGGTATCTGACAAGGTGGAAGAAGTATTTGCGCTGGCAGAAGAATATCAGCAAAAGAAAGAACCGGTTTCCATTGCTTACCACGGCAATATCGTAGATTTACTGGAATATGCTGTTGCCAACAACAAACACATTCCGCTTTTATCTGATCAGACCTCCTGCCATGTAGCCTATGATGGCGGGTATTGCCCCCAGGGCCTGACTTTTGATGAACGCACCGAACTCTTGGCGAGTGATCGGCAAAAATTCCGGGCTTTGGTTGACAAGAGCCTTAAGCGTCATTTTGAATTGATCAAGATACTTAGTGAACGCGGTACGTATTTCTTTGACTACGGCAATGCCTTCCTGAAAGCTATTTATGATGCCGGTGTCAAGGAAGTTGCCAAGAACGGGTATGACGAGCGTGACGGCTTTATTTTCCCGTCCTATGTAGAAGATATTATGGGGCCGGAACTGTTTGACTATGGCTATGGACCGTTCCGCTGGGTGTGCCTGAGCGGTGCTCCGGAAGATTTGCAGAAGACTGATAAAGCGGCCATGGAGTGTATTGATCCTAACCGCCGAGGTCAGGACCGCGACAATTATATCTGGATTCGCGATGCCGAACAAAACAAACTTGTGGTTGGTACGCAGGCGCGGATTCTGTATCAGGATGCTGAGGGCCGGCTTAAGATAGCCCTTAAGTTTAATGAGATGGTTCGTAACCAGGAAATTGGACCTGTTATGCTGGGGCGGGATCATCATGATGTCAGCGGTACAGACTCACCGTTTAGAGAGACTGCCAACATTAAAGACGGCAGTAACGTCATGGCCGACATGGCAGTGCAGTGCTTTGCCGGCAACGCTGCCCGGGGTATGAGCCTGGTAGCCTTGCACAATGGCGGCGGTGTGGGTATTGGTAAATCCATTAACGGCGGTTTTGGAATGGTGCTTGACGGCAGCCACCGGGTTGATGAGATACTCAAGCAAGCTATGCTGTGGGACGTTATTGGCGGTGTTGCCCGGCGGGCTTGGGCCAGAAATGAACACTCCATCGAAACCATTGTAGAGTTCAACCAGAATTATGCAGGTAAGGGACACGCAACCCTGCCCTATATTCCGGAAGAAGAGCTGGTCGAGGGATTGGTTGCTAAATTGTTCGCGAAATAAATGGAGACTTGATTCAGGTGGGGTTTTAATCCCATCTGAATCCTAGTCGGAATTATCCAGGGACTTACTCGCTCTTAATTCACGCTTATGGAAGCGGGAGTCTTAGAGCGAGTTAGTCATCGGATAAATGATAGGATTTAGGATTTAGAATTGGCTAAATCCTAAATCCTAAACCTATATCCGGGCTGAGAGGAGCAATAGCATGAGAGACTGTTTTATCCAAAAATCTGACAAGAAATTTTTATTGATTAAACATGCTGCCGAACTGGTAACTTGTGCCGGACCGGCCCCCAAAGCGGGGGCGGCCATGGCAGAAATGGGAATTATTACAGATGGAGCCTTGCTGGCACAAGACGGCAAAATTATCTGGGTAGGCAAGACCGATGAGTTGCCGGAAGTGGACCAGGCTCAGTGCGAGATAGTGGACGCTGCCGGCAGGTGTGTATTACCCGGATTTGTTGATTCCCATACGCACTTGGTATTTGGGGGCTATCGTGCTGACGAGTTTTTCTGGCGGCTGGGCGGTTTGCCGTACCTGGAGATTCTTGAGCGTGGCGGCGGTATTTTGAACACGGTTAAGGCTACCAGGCAAGCCACCAAGGAAGAACTGAAGGCTTTGGGCAGGCAGCGGCTGGATGCCATGCTGGCCATGGGTGTCACTACCGTTGAGGGCAAGAGCGGTTATGGTCTGGACTGCGAAACAGAACTGCGGCAACTGGCAGTCATGGATGAGCTGAACCGGGAACATCCGGTGGACGTTGTGCCGACTTTTATGGGGGCTCATGCGATACCGCCTGATTATAAAGGGCGAACCGATGAGTATGTGGATTTTATCATTGATGAGGTGCTGCCGGCTGTTGCCGAGCAGGGAGTAGCCGTTTTCTGTGATGTATTCTGTGAAAAAGGCATATTTTCGATAGAACAGTCGCGGCGTATTCTGACAGCCGCCAAAGCCCTGGGACTCAAGGCTAAATTGCATGCCGATGAGATTGTTTCTTTGGGTGGAGCTGAACTGGCAGCCGAGCTTGGGGCTTGTTCGGCCGACCATCTGCTGCAGGCTTCTGATGCCGGGATTAGCGCTTTGGGAACCAGTGGAACAGTGGCTACTATTTTGCCGATGACAGCATTTTGCCTTAGGGAACCGTATGCCCGGGCGCGGACAATGATTGACAGCGGTACCGCGGTGGCCTTGGCGACCGACTACAATCCGGGCAGCTGCTTCAGTCATTCTATTCCGCTGGTAGCCGCGCTTGCGGCAACTCAGCTTGGCATGACAGCGGCAGAGATAGTCAATGCACTGACAATCAATGGCGCTGCTGCCGTAGGCGCGGCCCACCGGGTAGGCAGTTTAGAGGTAGGCAAGGAGGCAGATCTGGTTCTCTTAGAGTATCCGTCACACCAGTTTTTAGTCTATCATGCCGGTATGAACATTGTGAGTAAAGTAATAAAGCACGGAAAAGTTGTATGGGATAAGACCTGTTAACCATCAGAATAATGGACTTGCTTTTAGCTGTGAATTTTTCGCGGAATGCAGAATCATTCACACTAAGGGCAAGTCCTCTTTTTTTCCAAAGCAAGTATATTTGAGGTTAGATACAAAAGTTTAGTGACCCTATTTCAAGAGAACGCAATTTATCAGGATCAGTCGTTTAAATAGTCAGCTGGCACCTAACCTTCAGATGGGGGTTAAAACCCTGTCTGAAGGTGTTGACGTTATATCGACGATTGTAGTTTATTATAAAAGTATATTCGTAATCTTCGTAATCTGGGGAATCATTTGGCGATACCAAAACGGCAACTTCAGAATCAAAGGATCCCAGTATTATTACTATTCCACTACGATAAAACCTTAAGATTAAGGTCTTATCAAATGTATTCTATTCGAAAGGAGAGGCTTCCGTAGGGAAGAGAGAGGGCAAGCTGCCCAAGGCCAGCGAATTAATACGGCATTAGTCGGGAGGGAAGGTAAGAATGAATACTATGGAAAAAGCAGTAAATGCAAATCTTAAAGCCAATAATACAGCTAATATGTTGAAGTTTTTAGTTTATAGTGCAGTTGGAATATTCATGTTTTTTATAACCATAACTATAAACGGCAAGGAAACTATCCCAATAGACCATCTGGTTAATGCAATAAAAGGCTTATCGCCGGAAGGTGTTAGAATTTATGGCCTGGTAATTATTGTTTTAGGCGGATTATATCCTTTTTATACAAAAACATGGAATAAAACTAAGGTAGCAATAGTATTTTCCGTGCTTAAGCTATTAGGTATCATAATTGGATTTATGGCCTTTTTCAAGATTGGACCAGCTTGGTTGTTTGAGAAGGATATGATTCCATTTTTATTCAATGCATTGGTTCTTTCAGTGGGAGTAATTGTGCCTTTAGGTTCGGTCTTTTTGGCATTTTTAGTTGGCTATGGTCTAATGGAATTTATTGGTGCCTTGGTAAAGCCAATTATGAAACCTATCTGGAAAACACCGGGGCGTTCGGCTGTTGATGCTGTTGCTTCTTTTGTAGGCAGTTATTCACTTGCTCTGTTAATTACCAATAGGGTATATAAAGAAGGAAAATACACAACTAAAGAAGCGGCGATCATTGCTACAGGGTTTTCCACCGTATCGGCAACCTTTATGATTATCGTTGCAAAAACCTTAGGCATCATGCATTTGTGGAATGAGTATTTTTGGATAACACTGGTAATTACTTTTATCGTCACTGCCATTACTGCCAGAATAAGACCGTTGAGCACGAAACCTGATGAGTACTATAATAATCAAGAAGGATCTCCGGAGAACTACAACGAGGGAAATCTATTAAAAAGTGCGTGGGCAGCCGGCATGGAAGGTGCTGAAATTTCTGTCCCAATAGGAAAAAACATTATTGATAATTTAAAAGACGGTTTGGTTATGGCGATGGGAATACTGCCGTCAATTATGTCTGTGGGATTAATTGGCTTGATTTTGGCAAAATACACACCTGTATTTGACATAGTGGGGTATGTTTTTTATCCGGTGACGTTATTGCTCCAACTGCCAGAGCCGTTTTTGGCTGCAAAAGCATGTGCAGTCGGCATAGCAGAGATGTTTTTACCGGCATTATTGGTTGCTGGTGCTCCTTTGGTAACCAAATTCGTAATAGCTGTAGTATCAATTTCTGCGATATTGTTTTTCTCGGCGTCAATACCGTGCATATTGTCAACTGAAATACCACTCAGTATACCTGAGATAGTTTTAATATGGTTTCAGAGAACAATACTTACACTAATTATAACAACACCTATTGCATATTGGCTGTTCTGAATACCAAGGTAGCATTTAAGGGATAAAGCCTATCAAAATTAGGTATAAGGGACTTGCTCACGCTAAGGGTAAGTCCCTTTTGCCTGCGAACGTTGCCGTAATCAATATGTATGGGGGAGAAGAAATCCCAAATCAATTGACAGGAGGAAGCCGTATGAACCAACTGGAAGCAGCAATTAATTCGGCCGGTCTTTATCAGAAATTAAACACATATGATTGCAGTATTATGATTGCCGACGCAGAGGGGAATGTTGTCCACTTTCTCAATGCGGAGAGTTTTAAACTAAACAATCCTGTCGGTGGCAAGGTGCCAAGTGGTGGCGCTGTTGACGAATGTTTAAGAACTAAACGCAGTGTACATAAGATGCTTCCGTATGAAGTATACGGATTTCATGCCAAGGCGACATGTATGCCGATATTTGAAGCAGGAGAACTGGTTGGAGCCATATCCTGCGCTGTCAGTATGGAAACCCAGCATGCTCTTAATGAGACAGCTCAAACAATAGCATCCACAACCGAGCAATTGTCAGCTACCTCGGGAGAATTGGCCGGGACGGCAACCCGTCTGGCAAGTAACTTGGGGGACATACGCAGCAGTGGGGAACGGGTTCTTGGCGACATACAAAAAACCGACGGTATCTTGCGTTTTGTCAGTGATGTTGCTGCAAACTCAAATTTGCTTGGCCTTAATGCCGCCATCGAAGCAGCACGGGCCGGGGAACATGGCAGAGGCTTTGCGGTGGTGGCCGAGGAAATCCGCAAAATGGCTGTAAATAGTGCTGAGGCAGTAAAAAATATAAAAGGCATACTGCAGAATATACAAAAAGAAACCGACTCATTGGTTAGTACGGTTATTAGTACGGCCGAGGTGGGAGAACGCCAGGCTGCCGCGACTGAGGAAATATCGGCTTCCCTGCAGCAGTTGGTTGCCACAGCCGGTGAGGTTGAGCGAGTCGCAAAATTGCAGAGATAAATGGAGACTTGATTCAGGTGGGGGTTTTAATCCCATTTGAATCCTAGTCGGAATTATCCAGGGGCTTACTCGCTCGCCTGTGCCCGTAGGGGTATAACTCACGCTTATGGAAGCGGGAGTCTTAGAGCGAGTAGTCATCGGATAAAAACGGTGGGAGTAATATAAAAGCGTTCAGACTAAATAGTCTGAACGCTTTTATATTATATATGGGCAAAGTCTGCAGCACCCGGCTATCAGCCGATAACCTGGCTGGCGGTAGCCAGAAGCTCTTGATGCAGCACTTTATCTTCTTCTATTATTGCTGAAACTTTAGTTTGGGTATTTGCCACAAACTTTTCATCTTTAATGCTGCCTAAATTAATTTTTACGTTATATAGTGCGCCATGGAGACCGGCATGGGCCATTAGTCCGGCAACTGCGGCGTCACTGGCAGCATTGGCGTTGCCTATTTTAAGAACACGTCCGGACATTTCCAGTACCCTTAAACAGCACTCAGCCACACCCAGCGGCAAATCAGCGGCATGCTGCATGGCTTTTTGAATGGCCTCACTTCTGGCGGTCTTCTCGGCATCGGTTGCTTTCGGCAGTTTGTAGGCGGCCATTACCTGATTAAAGGCTTCGGTATCAGCATCAACACAGTTGGTCAGCTTGGCAGACAGCCTGTCTGCTTCTGCAAGGATCGCCTGGATTTCACTTTGAACTTCCGCATATTTGCTATTGTCAACTGTCAAGCGGCATACCATGGCTGTTAAGGCTCCGCCGAGTGCACCGGCTAAGGCCGAGATACTGCCGCCCCCCGGTGCCGGTGAATTGGAACCCAGTTCTTCCAGAAAATCTGTGATTTTCATTTGAATGAGCATGTTTTCGACCCCTTTTTAAATATTCTCTTCAAGCACCTGCTTGCGCTCAAAGCCTTCGAACCGCAGGTAGAAATCGGCTGTGTCAATCAGTGCCTGGAGCGGTATCATACCGACAACCTCGCTGCCGATGACACTGACACCATACCGGGCAGCTTCTGATTTGACGGTTTCGAATACCCGGTGCAGCGGTGTCCCTGTATAGTCTACCATATTAATGGTAACTTGTGCCATGTTTCTGTCTTCAATCATTACTCCCATAGCCCGGCAATATTTGTAGCCGCCTTTAGCTTCACGGATGCTGCCCGCAATTTTTTTGGCAATGTTGACATCACTTGTGCTTAAGTTGATGTTATAGGCAATTAAAAACTGCCGTGCGCCGACCACGGTAGCGCCTGCGGTTGGATGCATCCGGGCAGGGCCATAGTCTGGCTGGCGTTCCGGTGAGGTGATAGCTGTCTTCAGGCCTTCGTATTCGCCTTTGCGGACATCAGGCAATTTAACCCGGGCCGGCAGTTTGGCAGCCGCTTCATACAGATATACCGGAATGTCAAGTTTCTCGGCAATTTCCCGGCCTAATTCATTGGCGAGCTCAACACATTCTTCCATGGTAACTTCACTTACCGGAATAAAGGGAATAACATCGGTAGCGCCTACGCGGGGATGTTCTCCCTGATGCTGCTCCATATCAATAAGCTCAGCCGCTTTGGCACAGGCCTTGAAAGCAGCAAGCTTGGCTGCCTGCGGTTCGCCGACAAAAGTAACTACCGTGCGGTTATGGCTGGCGTCTGAGTTAACGTTTAAGAGCGAAACCCCCGCAACTTTCTTTACTTCCTCAACAATAGCTGCTATTACCTCAGGACGGCGCCCTTCACTAAAATTAGGTACACATTCAACAAGTTTGCTCATTTTGCTATTCTCCTTATAATAAATTTTTCTATTTGCTATATATTTGCCACCACTATGCATAATAAACCAGCAGGCGTCAAGAGAACGTCAAATTTTCTCCAGACAAGGAGCTATCACTCATCGGGCCAGCCCCTTTAACCGGCAGATGGTGTCAATCACCGAGAAAACAAGGATTTTTGCCAGGCTGGCTGTTGTATGATCTCGGTCAAAACGGGGTGAAACCTCGGCAATATCAAAACCTACTACTTTATTTGTACGGATAATGTGCTTGATATAACGTAACACATCCTCCGGATGCAATCCTAAAGGCTGGGCGGCGCTGACGCCGGGGGCAAAAGCCGAAGAAAAGACATCAGCACATATGGTTAGATAAATATTTTCATTTGCCTGGGTAAAGTCATCTAATTTATCTAATACATGTTCATCTTTGCGGGAATTAATGTCGCCGGCAAGCACATGGGTAACCCCTAGGCGTTCGGCTGTTTTAAAAAGCTCCAGGGTATTACTGGTGCGTTGAATGCCCATGCATAAATAATTGAATTTTTGTCCCTGGCTTAAGGCCTCCTCGGCAATTTGCCTGAACATAGTGCCGGAACTGCCTTTCTGGTGTACGGGACGAAGGTCAAAGTGGGCGTCAAAGTTTATTATACTCACATGGGGCTTGTCGTGGGATTGATTTAAAAATTTCACATGCCCATTGTAGTGTCCTAAAGCCACTTCATGTCCGCCGCCAAGAACAATAGGGAACAGACCAGCGCTGCGGATGCGACAAACGGCATTGGCAAGTGCAGCCTGACTGGCAGTCAAATTGCCATCCTCACACAGGATATCGCCGGCATCCACCAGCATAACCTCAGGGGAAAATGAGCATGGTAAATTGGCAAGTTCCCTGCGAATGCTTGCAGGCCCCATAGCAGCGCCTTCACGGCCTTTATTGCGTCTGATACCCTCATCGCAGCAGAACCCCACTAGCGCAAACCCCTGCTTATTGCATGCCAACAGGGTATCTTTTTCTAAATCCCAGCCGCGTATCCACTGATGCCATCTAAATGCATCATAGTTGTCAAAACTGTCGGTGCGGCCTTGCCATATATTCATATCGGTTGCCAGATATCTATCATCGAACATTATCATCAAACCTTTCAGTAATAATAGAACCCCGACAGGATTACAATATATTTTACCGTTGTCAGCGTCAATGAATCGCCAAAACAAAACTAAGAGGCAGAAGTTCTGCCTCTTAGAGTATCGCCACAAGTGGGCTTTTCGGCTATTGCGCCGGTTTGCCGTCTTTTGCTTTTTATGGCACCTGTCAGCTTATTGCTGAGGGCGTTTGGTTAGGTACTGGAGTGTGGCATCATGATACGGCCAGATCGCATCCTCCATTCCTTTGTCCGGTGCTGCGGTTAAGGTAAGCAGGCTGGAGGTTTCTGACTGTACAGCCACCCATTGTTTTTTTGCTTTAACAAAGGTTATTTCTGTTTTGCTGATGCTGCTGCCCAATTTGCCGGGCTCGACAGCAGTAATTCCGTTTACGGTTAAGCCGTCATTTTTCACAATAATGACAGCGTCTACCTTTTTCTGAATTTTTTTGACGATGTCATTAATGGCTTTATCGCGATCGGTAAAGGTAAGCCCGTCAACCTGATTGGCATAAGGGCTGATGGTTGAACCGCCGACAATGGCGATGCGGAGTTTCTCCTTTTTCTTGCCTTGGCTTACTTCAAACTCTTTGATGGTATAAGGCGTAATTGCCGCTAAGGTCTTGTCTTTATCCGAAATCTGGGCGTTGGCTGATAACATCGGGAATCTTGCTATTGCCAGTGATTTGGACAGGTAAGCCGGGCCGTAGGCCAATTCGCCTTCGCCAAGCGTTACGGCATCATAGCCGAGATAGTTGTACATGGCAGCCATTGGGGGCGGCAGGGGCAGCGGATCGCTTGCAAAATAGCTGGTTAAGGAGGAGCCGGACAGCATGTTGCCTCCGTCCACTAACAGCACGTTCGGATTACTCTGGCGTTCTTTTTTCACCAGGCTGGAAATCCGTACAAGCCCAAAATCGGTTTTCCGGGAAAGGTCATAATTCCAATTCATAAGATGGCCGTTAACTCCGGCTGTGGCCAGTACAGTGATTTTTACAGGCACAAGCGACGTGGGGGCCTTTTCTTTCGGTGCTGCCAGCGCCATGCCCGGCAAGCACCAGATGATAGCCAGCGCCAAGGCTGCCAGGCGTACTAGTTGGTTATAAAATTTTTGCAAAATTATCCCTCCAAAGCTATTTGTTCATTGATTTAAAAATAATTTCGCCGCATATGCAGTTTTTTCCTGTTGCTATGGTGGCGGTAATGCAAAAAATACCGTCAAGGCATGCTGGAGTATACATGGCTGTTCTCTTGGGAAATAATAATTGTAGATTTTGTACTATCGTAACCCCAAGCTTGCAGTTAACATTATTGCGCTGGATTTATAGGGTACTCTTACCTGTCTATTGCGAGGACAACTCATGGTTTATATAATTGCTGCGCTGATGGCCAGTCTGAGCTTTTTACTTAACCGGATGTTCCTGCGGTATATCGGACCGGTCACCGTTATTAGCCTGGGACCGGTTGCGGAGGAAGCTGCCAAAACGCTGCTGGCCTATTATCTGGGGGCTGAGCTTATTGCTGTGCATGTGATATTTGGTGCTATTGAAGCAGTATATGACTGGTACCAGGAAGGCGGTGGACTGGCGGCACCGGCGCTGAGCCTTGCCGGCCACAGTTTGTTTGGAGTGGCTACTGCCGGTATTCTGGCCATGACAGGCACTGTCTGGCTGGGGCTGGCCGCAGGCATTGTACTGCATCTTGTCTACAATGTTGCTGTTATCCGGCTGTTGGCTGAACGTACCGGCAAAAATTCAAGAAAGAGGGATAACCCATGAAAATTTTTTATACTTGTGAATATTGTAATGAACCTATCGATACATTAGAAGTAGATCAAGTAGATGAAGCCAAGTTTGGGTTTGATTGCTTGACTGCCCAGGAACGCCAGGATATAATTAAGATTGATGCTGCGCAAAATGCTATGTATGTAAAATCGTTGTGTGATTCCTGTATTGCCGCCATGGGTTTGGAGGATACCATCGGACTGGGCATGACGACTGCTAATAAAAGCTATATTCATTAATGAATAAATAGCTTTTGCAAAAACATAAATATGTAAGGGCTTTAGCCTAGGCTAAAGCCCTTTTGAAATCCAATAAAAAAAATTATCCGATGACTAACCCGTCTAAGACTCCCGCCTCTGCAAGCGGGAGTTATACCCCTACGGGCACAGGCGAGCGGTTAAGTTCCTGGATAATTCCGACTAAGATTCAGATGGGTTAAAAACCTATCTGAATCAAGTCTCCATTTATGGGATAACTACCATCAATGAGGTTTTTAGTATGGGAGAGAAAACGATGCTGACGTTATTTGCATCTTTATATGAGGATAAGGCGCTAAGGCAGGCGCAGGCGGCATTTACGGCGGAAAATGCTCAGAGTCTGCTCTATGGCGTCACCGGTTCGCAAAAAAGTGTGCTGATAGCGGCCGCCTTTCAGGCTGCAGTCCGGCCGACCATTATTATAACCGCCGGTCATGAAGCCGCAGAAACCTTCCGAACCGATTTTGCCGCGCTGTTGCCTGAGGTGCCGGTAGTCGAGTTACCGGCCGCAGATATTGTAACCTTTGCGGCAGCTGCCAAAAGTGTTGAGTTGGCAGCCAAACGCATGGATGTTTTGAACCGTATGGTACGGGGAGAAAAAATCATTGTTCTGGCTATCGCCGAAGCCGCCATGCAAAAGGTTATACCCAAACAGGAGTTTTTGAACAGCCGTCTTACGATCAGCAGCGGCGACCTCATTAACCGGGAGGAACTGATTCATTCGCTGGTGGAGTTTGGCTATGAGCGGGTGGACCAGGTGGACGGTGCCGCACAGTTTAGCATACGCGGCGGGATTATTGATATTTTTGCTGTTAACCGGAGTCTGCCGCTCCGGCTTGAGTTATTTGGGGACGAAATAGATTCTCTGCGTGAATTTGAACCTGTCAGCCAGCGTTCGGTACAGGATCTGGAACTGGCCGACATCATGCCATTAACCGAACAGGAGCTAAGCGGCAAACCGGCGGTGTTTGTTTCTTATCTGCCGGCAGGCGCCACCATTGTAATGGACGAACCGGCGCGGCTTAGGGAGCAGATGGCCAAACTGGTTAAGGAAAACCCGGATATTAAACGCCGGGTAGTGGGCTGGACTGAACTCGCCGCTGCCTGCCAGGCCTATAATGCCGTATATTTGTCGCTGCTGCTGCAAAAAATCCCTAACACCCAGCCAACAGAGATTGTCAGCATAACAGCCAAAGGCATTGCCCCGTTTCATCGTCAGATTGATATGCTAATTGACGAAATCAAAGGCTGGCAGGAGAAGAAATACAGTATTGCTTTATTTATGCCCAGTCAGGATAAGGCAGCCAATATCCAGCAGAACCTGACCCAAGAGGGGATTACCACTATTATAGCGCCGCTGGGTCCCATGCCGCTGATTCCGGGCGCTGTTGTTGTATCAACAGGTACGCTGTCAGGCGGCTTTGAATTACCCCAGGCCAGGCTGGTCGTGCTGACCGAGCTTGATATTTTCGGACGGCAGAAGCGCAGACGCCGGCCCCGGGTGGGGAAAGACCAGCAGATTAATTATTTTCGCGATATTAACCTGGGCGACTATGTGGTGCATGTCAATCACGGTATTGGCAAATACGTCGGGGTTGAGACGCTCGAAGTGGGCGGCGTACATAAGGATTATCTCTACATTCGCTATGCCGGTGATGACAAACTGTATGTGCCGACAGACCAGGTGGGGCTGTTGCAGAAATACATTGGCGCCGAGGGTGAGGTGCCTCGTCTCAGCAAAATGGGCGGCAGCGACTGGCTAAAGGTCAAGACCAAGGCCAAAGCCGCCGTGGCCGATATGGCCAAAGAGCTGATCGAACTTTACGCTCAGCGTCAATTGCAGGTGGGGCATGCTTTTCAGCCGGATACTCCCTGGCAAGGGGAGTTTGAGGATACCTTCCCTTATGAGGAGACACCAGACCAACTGCAAGCCATTACTGAAGTCAAACACGATATGGAACAGCCGCGGCCGATGGAACGCCTGTTATGCGGCGATGTCGGCTTTGGCAAGACTGAGGTGGCCATACGCGCCGCCTTTAAGGCTGTTATGGGCGGAAAACAGGTAGCCGTCCTGGTGCCGACAACCGTGCTTGCCCAGCAGCATTATCAGACCTTCAGCGCCCGCTTTGCCGAGTTTGGCACAAGCGTTGATGTTGTCAGCCGTTTTCGCAGTGCCAGAGAACAAAAGGCCACCTTGCAAAAACTGGCTCTTGGCCAGGTGGATGTGCTTATCGGCACCCATCGTATTTTGCAGTCCGATGTGGTGTTTAAAGATTTAGGGCTCTTAATTGTGGATGAAGAACAACGGTTTGGTGTTGCCCAAAAGGAAAAGATGAAACGCTGGCGGGCCAATCTGGATGTGCTTACCTTAAGTGCCACGCCCATCCCGCGCACTCTCCATATGTCGCTGGTAGGTGCACGGGATATGAGCATTATTGAAACTCCGCCGGAAGAGCGTTTTCCGGTGCAAAGCTATGTTGTTGAATATAATGAGGAAATTATCCGTGAGGCTATCGTCCGGGAACTGAAGCGCGGCGGACAGGTATATTTTGTCTATAACCGGGTGCAGACTATTGATAAGGTACGCCAGCGGCTAAGCGAAATTCTGCCTGATGCCACAATTAAAACAGCGCACGGCCAAATGCCGGAGGAACTGTTAGAGCAGGTTATGCTTGACTTTTACGAAGGCCGGGACGATGTCCTGATTTGCACCAGTATTATTGAAAACGGTTTGGATGTACCGAATGCCAATACGATTATTATCTATGATGCCGATCATTTTGGCCTGTCCCAATTGTATCAAATGCGCGGGCGGGTTGGCCGTTCGCACCGGATGGCTTATGCCTACTTTACTTACCGGCGGGACAAAGTGCTCACAGAGGTTGCCGAAAAACGGCTGCAGGCCATCAAAGAGTTTGCCGAACTGGGTTCAGGTTTTAAAATTGCCATGCGAGATCTGGAGATTAGAGGCGCAGGCAATATTTTGGGTCGTGAACAGCACGGACATATTGTCAGCGTTGGTTTTGAAATGTATTGCCGTTTGCTGGATGAGGCGGTCGCAGAACTCAAAACCGGCAAGGTGTTTGTCCCGCCGCCGGAGCCAACCATTGAACTTAATATCGATGCCTATCTGACCGGCGATTATATCGGTGATGCCATGCATAAAATTGAAATATACCAGCGTATTGCCGCCGTGCGTCAGGAGTCTCATTTGACGGAACTGATTGATGAACTGATTGACCGCTTTGGCGAGCCGTCGCTGCCGGTAAGCAATTTACTTGCTGTCGCCAGGATTAAGAACCTGGCCCGGCGACTCGGGGTTCGCTCCATTGTTGAGCAAAATAACCGGGTGGAGATTACCTTTGGTGATAATCCACAGGTAGCTGATGGTGGTTTAGTGAGTGCCAAAAATCTTTTTCCCGGCAAACTGGCTTTCCTGCCCGGCCCGCCTGAAACCATGCGTCTGTCTACTTCCCGCCTTACCGTGGCTATCCCGGATGCGCTGATCAAATTATTTTCCACTTTGGCTGGCTTGGATTATGTAAAAAAATGTTAATTTATCTCTTGTAAGTGATCCAGAAAAATGAATAAAACCTATTGGCCGGATATATACTACTATCAATGAAGGATTAAGTATTTGCCAGTGAATGTGTTTGTTTGGCTTCGATTTGTCTGTTGCAATTGTTTCCGTATTACACTAGTTGACGTAAGCTGCAGAAAGGGGGATATTGGTGAAAGCAACCGGAATTGTACGCAGAATTGATGATTTAGGCCGGGTTGTAATACCAAAAGAAATCAGACGAACCTTAAGAATTCGCGAAGGGGATCCACTCGAGATATATGTTGATCGTGAGGGTGAGGTAATTCTAAAAAAATACTCTCCTGTCGGTGAACTGGGGGATTTTGCCAAAGAATATGCGGATTCACTATTTGAAGCCATTGGTCACATTGTACTCATTGCTGACCGCGATAACGTCGTAGCTGTTGCCGGGGCTTCCAAAAAGGAGTTTTTAAACAAACCCCTTGGGCCGGCTGTTGAGAAGGTAATGGAAGAGCGCAAAACCGTTCTTATTACCAATCCAGGCGAGTATAAGCATTGTAAAGGCTGCGCATCTCAATGTGAGGATGATCAACCCTGCAAATTCACAGTAGAGGTCATTGCCCCTATTATTGTTGAAGGTGATGCCATCGGTGCTGTTCTAATCTGTTCCAAAGAGCCTGGCGCACAAATGGCGGATATGGAGGTTAAATTAGCCGAAACAGCCGCAGGATTCCTGGCAAAACAAATGGCTCAATAATATTACACACCATTACATGGCGTAAGTAGCGGACAATAACAATTCTGTTAAGTTCGCTACTTTTATATTATTTTTTACCTGTTACATTTCTGTTTTATTGGTAGTGAGATTTTGCTATAATAGTAAAAGTGGCCAATTAGGCAAAATTTGGAGAGGACTGACTCGGTTGAGTAAAGATACATTTTTAAAAGGCGCATTTATCCTGACTGTGGCCGGTATTATTGTAAAAATTATCGGCTCAGTTAACCGCATTCTGCTGTCCCGGCTGTTGGGCGGCGAAGGGATAGGCCTGTATCAGATGGCGTATCCTATTTACTTATTGGCACTCAGCGTTTCTTCGGCCGGCATACCGGTGGCTATTTCCATTATTGTGGCTGAAAAAATCGCTTTGAGTGATTATCGCGGTGCTAACCGCGTATTTCGTATTTCGCTAGGCGTACTGGCGGCTACCGGTCTTTTATTTACCTTTCTCTTATACTTTGGTGCCGGCTGGCTGATCGACCATCACTTTGTCCGTGATCCCCGGGCTTATTATGCTATCGCGGCGCTGGCCCCTGCTATCTTTTTTGTCACGGTATTGTCAAGCTACCGTGGTTATTTCCAGGGATTGCAAATGATGACACCGACTGCTGTTTCCCAGATTTTCGAGCAGTTGCTCCGGGTTATTACCATGATTGCCTTTGCCTATATCCTGTTGCCGCACGGTCTTGAGTTTGCCGCTGCCGGCGCCAGTTTCGGAGCCGGTCCGGGGGCTGCTGCCGGTCTGTTGGTGCTCTTATATTTTTATTGGAAACACAAGCCTGGCTTTAAACATCAGATGGAGACCCAGCCGCAAATTATCCAGGAAACCAGTGTCAGTATTATCAGCCGGATTGTAAAACTGGCACTGCCGGTGTCGCTGGCCAATATCATGCTGCCGGTGGTAGCCAGCATTGATCTCTTAATTGTCCCTGCCCGGCTGGAAGTAGCCGGTTATTCTGTCGAGCAGGCCACCGAACTGTTCGGCTATTTGACCGGGATGGCAGTACCGCTGGTTAATCTGGCGACAATTTTAACAGCTTCTCTGGCCGCCAGCCTGGTGCCGGCGGTGTCGGAGGCCTTCACGCTCGGCAACAAGCAACTGATTTATCAGCGTACGGCGACGGCTATGCGTATTTCTAATATGATTACCATTCCCAGTTTTATTGGTATGGGCTTATTAGCCACGCCTATTTCGCTGATGCTTTACGGTACACCTAATGCCGGTACCTCTATTGCCATTCTGTCGATAGGTATTTTCCTGCTGGGTGTCCACCAGGTAACCACCGGTGTACTGCAGGGCTTGGGACATACCGCTATTCCGGTTATTAATATGGCGCTTTCGGCTGTGGTCAAGGTTATTATGAGCTGGCTGCTTACCGCGATGCCTGCACTGGGCATCATGGGGGCTGCCTGGGCTACGGTGGCCGATTTTGGTGTGGCGGCGCTCCTGAATATGTTTTTTGTATACCGCTATACCGGTTTCAGTCTGGATATCAAGGATACGGTTAAGGCCATTGCGGCCTCAGCCGTCATGGGGGCTGTCGTATTGCTGGCCTATGATGCCCTGATGAGCTATACTCTTCGCAATACGGTGGCTACTATCGGGGCGATTGCAGCCGGCGGCACTGTGTTTGGTACTGTGTTTCTGCTGGTCGGCGGGGTGCAGGCCCGTGATATTGAGCAACTGCCCCGTATCGGAGAGCAGCTGGCAGCTCTTTTGATTAAATTACGATTGTTGAGGCGATAATATGGGAGTTACGATTGTTGGCCTGGGGCCTGGCAGCTTTAAACACATAACTCTGGAAACTTGGGATATCCTAACAGGTGCAGGCACATTGCTGCTGCGTACAGAAAAACACCCTTGTGTGGAGGTGCTTAAAGCCAGGGGCCTTGGATTTACTGCTTTTGACCATCTGTATGAGCAGGCTGAGGATTTCGCCAGCCTTTACCGGCAAATAGCCGACAAGGTAATTGCTGAGGCCAGGCGGGGTGAGAAAATTGTTTATGCCGTGCCCGGCAGCCCATTGGTGGCGGAAAAAACGGTAGAGCTAATCAGTTCCCAGGCGAAAGCCGCCGGTATCAGCCTTACCATTATTCCGGCTATGAGTTTTCTGGAAGTGCTGTACACCAGGCTGGGAGTTGACCCGATTACCGGTGTAACTATTGTGGATGCCGCGGATTTAGCCGCGCTGCCGCCCGATCTTGCCACCGGTCTGATCATTACGCAGGTGTACAGCCGTCAGGTAGCCTCAGAGGCTAAACTGACGCTGATGGATTATTTCGGGGATGAGTACCAGGTGACGGTTGTCCGCAATTTAGGCTTGCCTGATGAGGAAATTGTCAAAGTTATGCTGTTTGAGCTTGACCGTTTGCCGGTTATTGACCATCTTACCAGTGTGTATGTGCCGCCGCGTCAGGCCAGAAGCAAGGTTTTTTCCCTTGATCCGGTGGTTGATGTCATGGCGCGCCTGCGTTCGCCTGGCGGTTGTGTCTGGGACATTGAGCAGACCCATTTGAGTTTGCGCCGCTATATTGTCGAGGAAGTTTATGAGGTGCTGGAGGCCATTGAACTGGCCGATGGGGTCAAGTTATGCGAAGAACTCGGCGACTTACTGCTCCAAATTGTTTTCCATGCCCGTGTTGCCGAAGAAAGCGGTGGGTTCACCATGCAGGATGTGGTGGATACGGTGACGGAAAAGATGGTTCGTCGTCATCCCCATGTATTTGGTGAAATTACTGTGAGGGATGCTGCCGAGGTTGTCGTCAACTGGGACAAAATTAAAAAGCGGGAGAAGGCCGGGGAGCGAACTAACGTGCTTGACGGTATCCCGATTGGTCTGCCCAGCCTGATGGCTGCTTTCAAATTGCAGGCCAAAGCCGCCAAAGTTGGTTTTGACTGGGCAGATATTGGCCCGGTGTGGGACAAGGTGGCCGAGGAGCTCTCAGAATTGAGGGAAGCAGTAGCCTTGCCTGAACCTCGGCGCAGTCAACGGGCCGAAGACGAATTGGGCGATGTCCTGTTTGCAGTTGTTAACCTGGCCCGGTTTATGGGGATTGAGCCGGAAACGGCGCTAAACGCTGCCAACAATAAATTCCGCCGGCGGTTCAGCCACATTGAAGCGGCACTTGCAGCCCAAAATCGCCGCTGGGAAGACATGGATTTGGCCGGATTGGATGTTTTATGGGAGGAAGCTAAAGAAAAAGAAGCAAAAGAATGAGTTTTTTTACCATTTTTTTTATTATTGGCAGGAATAAAAAAATCCATAGCGAATAAAGCTATTCGTAATCGATTTACGTTAGGGGGAGCAAGATTGTGAATAAAACCGACCTTGTCAAAGCAGTGGCTCAAAAGGCTGATATGACTCAGAAAGACGCAGAGAAAGCTATCAATGCTGTATTTGCCGCTGTAGAAGAAGCTTTAGCCAACGATGATAAAGTACAAATCATTGGATTTGGTACTTTCGAAGTGAAAACCCGTGAGGAGCGTAAAGGACGTAATCCTCAGACCGGCAAGGAAATTACTATTCCCGCTTCCAAAAATCCTGTGTTCAAAGCAGGTAAAGGTCTGAAGGATGCTGTAAACGCGTAATTCAAAAGTGGACAAGATGACAATAAACCAGGTTTAAAAACCTGGTTTTTGCTTACTCTGGTAATACGTGTGCACTTGTGCAGCCGAGCTGAAACAGCAGGGGGCGGCCGGAGCGTTTATGGCAGCAGAACTGACGGTGCCTGTGCGGCAGCCTCCTGACTCACCGATTCAAATAAAAAGTGAGGAGTAATACATTCATGGCAGGCAAAATTTTGGTTATTGATGATGAGCTTAACATTCGCGAACTTATAAAGTTCAATGTGGAGAAGGCAGGCTATAAGGTTCTTGAGGCAGACAATGGACAGACGGCGGTGGCTGTGACAAAAGCAGAGCAGCCTGATCTTGTCGTATTGGATCTGATGCTGCCTGGTATGGACGGTCTGGAGGTATGCCGGATAATCAAAAACTCCCGCGAAACGGCAGCCATTCCCATCATTATGCTGACTGCCAAGAATGAGGAAATTGATAAAATCCTTGGGCTGGAGTTAGGCGCAGATGACTATCTGACAAAGCCGTTCAGTCCGCGGGAGCTTGTGGCCAGAATTAAGGCAGTGCTGCGCCGCAGCCACAAGGACAATGTTGCCGGCGGCGAATTGGTCATAGGTAAGTTGAAGCTCAATTTTAGCCGTTATGAAGCGTATTTAGGGACGGTTAAGCTTGAGCTTACACCGAAGGAATATGAAATGCTCAAACTGTTTGTAACCAATACCGGTAAAGTATTTACCAGAGAGCAGTTGCTGGAAAAGGTATGGGGCTACGAATACTTCGGCGATACCCGGACGGTGGATGTGCATGTGCGGCATTTGCGGGTCAAGCTGGGGCAAGATAATGAAGTGGCTGAGGCGATTGAAACAGTGCGCGGTGTTGGTTACCGCTTTAAAGACTTGTAGCAGTATTTACCGGACGGTTGTTACGGGTCAAGGTTGATGCTGGCGTTTAAATTAGCAATAATATCGGCCAACGCGAGGATGCTGGTAAGATTGGTAATTGGGTCCAGGAGCAGTTGTTCAAGGATTTCTTCCAGTACGAACATGGTAAACAATACCACTGCGTTACCGGCGGCAATCGTTACATTGTGGGATTTGGCCAGCCTTTTTGCCTTTTTTTCCAATTGCTCAGGATTTAGCTCAGGACAGGCAGGCGCGGTATCGTTGGACTTCATACAGGCAACCCTCCTGGTGAATAGGATTTTGTTGGTTTTGTGCGAGACTGGCTTCAGCCGGGTTAAAATCCTGACTGAAACTAAGTCTCATTTTATTTTCCTGCAGACCGTCGTCCAAGGCTCAGTGCAAGCCGTGTTTTCTTTATCCCAACAGAAAGTAGAACTTTCTTAAAAACAGGATAAGGGCAACATCGACTTCCGCTGTCACCAAAGGCTCAGCGCAAGCCGTGTTTTCTTTATGAAATTATGTTAGAAATGGTTATACTATGACAATAAAAAGAGGGAACTGCCCAGGAAAAAAAATCCGGCATGATGGCCCGGTTATTGCTTAGCTGTTTTAACTTATAATAAACGATAGGCCTGCGTGCGGAATTGCAGGTATTGCTGGACATAGTTACTCATAAAAATTAAGAAAAACTTAACAAGATATTAACATTCATTGTCGGTACAAAAATACCGGTAAAGGCGTGTAAACACTACATTTCTATGTGGGTAGAAGTGCAGTGTTTTTCTGTTTCTGGACAGTTTTTTGGACAGTTAGCATGAAAAAATGTGATTTTAGACATTAACGATGAATAATGGATAATGCTAGTCGAGAAAAGAATTGCATAGAAAATAAAAGTATTGACAAAGCAATAATATCTAATGTAGTATATAAATGTAAACGAAAAAATGATTGCGATTACAAAAAGTTAGAGGGGTGTTACTATGACACCAGATGAATTAATAGAAAAGGTTCAGCCTTTGAGAGTTAAAATTAAAAGGCGGTCGTTATTAAACTATGAAAAAAACGGGTTTATTGATAAACCGCTTCGAGGTGGGAACGGGCGGGGTAAGGGCAGAACTACCGAATACCATGAAAAGGCTTGGCTAGATGTCTATATCGCTTATAGAATTTTGCACGAACACAAAATACCTGCTCCATATATAGCGGCTGCCTTTAAAAAAAGGAACAAGCTTCCCAATCTTGATTGTAATGATGATGCAATTCTTGATGCTAATGTTTTATGGCTAACGTATTATTGCGCTGGACTAATTGGAATACCTTGTGGGCGTAGAGTAAAGCTGGTGATGCAACAGCATGCACATAGCTTTTTTGAGTGGCTTTATCAATCGGGGAATTCCGAATTTGGTAATACGGACGGTGATACTCTAATTGTTATTCAAAATGATGGTTTATATGAGCATTCCGAAAGTTATTACGGATTGAAATTTCAGGCACTGGTATTAGATGAAAAAGACGGCGAATGGAAGAAGATTCCTTTACCCGGAGAAATTATGGCCTAAATATTTAGGCCTAAAATTTAGCTTAGTAAGCGCAAAACGAATTGCGAGTACAATGCAAGGGAGGATTTGTGTAAATGAAACCGCAGACAGTAGATTTGCCTAAGAAACAAAAACGGCAAACGATATATGTTCGGGCGCCTGATGGAAAGATTAAAAAACATCGGGTAAAAATTACATAGCATTACCCGGATAGGAGCGCATAGCCCACCGGATACCACCGTTTTAATTAATTCGGGGGTTATCCTGGTGGGCTTAATTTGTTTTAGGAGGAAAGAGAAAATATGAAAACAGCGGAAAGGCAAATATTTACCTTAAAGGACGCTAACGGGAAACAGCAACTTTATACCGTTAACGAATCTGGCCAGCTCGTGCCATACATTGAAAAAAAGGCGAATCCGAATGAAAAACCGTGGGCAGTTTCAAATGGTGTAGCGGATACCTGTAAAATATTGGGGCTGTCGCGTGGCACCGTTATGAAGTTAATTAGCAGTGGTCAACTCAGGGCAATAAAGGCTGGGGCTAAAAGATGGATCATACCCGGAAGTAGCATAGAACAATTCCTTGCGCAGTAAAAGAGAAAAGCCCCGCCTAGGGCGGGACATGTATGAGGTGCTATATGACTTATGCTTTAAATGATAACGCAAATGCCAAACAAAGGCAATGCTCTCCTTATGATAATATTCCACAGGATATGAGGCCGCTCAATAACTGGGTAAACTATGCGTTTGAAACGCGCAATGGCAAGAAAACGAAAGTACCCTATAACCCGGCAACTGGACATAAGGCCAAAAGCAATGATGTCAAAACCTGGTCAAGTTTTTCCAGGGCAGTAGAATTGGCTGATTTCATTTATGACGGAATCGGCTTCATGTTCTCTGGTTCCCCTTTTGTGGGAATTGATATTGACCATTGTGTAGAAAACGGCGTTATATCAGAGTTTGCTCAGGGTATCATCCAGCAGATGAACTCCTATACCGAGTTTTCACCAAGTGGTACAGGCATACATATTATCTGCCGGGGGACTGTGCCGCCAGGCGGCAACAAAAACAGCAAATTAGGCCTTGAAATGTACTCTTCTAGCCGGTATTTTACCATGACCGGTGATACCCTGTCGGGGTACGAGCAGATTATTGATGCCCAGGCCGCTATTGATGAAATACACCGGCAGTATTTGTTGAAAAAGCCGGCCGGCCAGCACAAAGCAGGAACTACCGCTCTGAATGTGGATTCAATCATTGCTCTTGCGGTGAATAGCAAGCAAGGACAAGTTTTTCAGAAGCTTTATAACGGTGAGTGGCAGGGCGGCTATCAGTCGCAATCAGAAGCCGATTTAGCGTTCTGTAACATGCTTTCTTTTTGGTGTGCCCGGGACGCTGAGAAGATGGATGCCATATATCGCAAATCAGGGCTGCTGCGCGATAAGTGGGATGAGATTCACGGCCCGGACACCTATGGCAATATAACCATTGGAAAAGCTATTGCTGACTGCAAGGAGGTATATGAACCGCAGTCATGGTTTCCCGTTGTAGATCAAGACAATAAGCCCATAAAAGCAGCCTACGAGAATACTGCATGGCTATGTGATCAGCTCGGAGTACAGTTTCGCTATAACACTCTGACAAAAGAAGTTGATGCCGATAATGAAAATTTCAAAGCTCTATCTTTTGATTCCGCAATGACGCTGCTGCGTAGCTTTTTCCATCAACATGGGCTTAAAGTATCCAAGGCTGATCTGTTTGACAGCATTGGTTTAATCGCAGAACAGAATAGATATTCGCCTGTGGTTGAGTATTTAAACGAATGCCTGCAAAACTGGGATAGGAAAAGCCGAGTTGAGGAACTATTCAACTGGTTTACGCTTAATCCAGAAGCAGAGCAAGATCGAAAGTTGCTGTTTTTGCTATTTGAAAAATGGCTAATATCTTGTGTAAATATGGCATTCAATAATGGCAAGGACTCTGCACAGGGGATTTTAATCTTAAAAGGACCGCAAGGAATAGGGAAAACTCGATGGGTATCGCTTATTCTCCCAGATGAAAATTGGACAAAGGACGGCATACAGCTTGACCCGGAAAATAAAGACGATATTTTAAAGGCAACCTGTATTTGGATAGGAGAACTTGGCGAAATCAAAGGCACTATGAGGCGAGACAAGCAAGATCGGCTAAAGTCCTATATTACGGAAAAATCGGATTTGCTCCGCAAACCGTATAAACGGGCTGCCGAAAGAATGCCAAGAAATACAGTTTATTATGGAACGGTTAACGGCGACGATTTTCTTATTGACGACACAGGAGAGCGTCGTTTCTGGGTTATATCTATAACAAGGGTCAATCCAGATGATACTTTGGATGCAGACCAGCTATGGGGAGAAATCGCCCATAAAGCATTAATCGAAAAAAAACCGCACTTCTTGACCCCAGAAGAAATAGACACGCTAAATCTTCAAAACCAGCAGTATAAAAAGATATCGCCAGAAGAACAGGCACTTCTTGACCGGTTGGATTGGGGCGCAGATAGAAGTCGGTGGATTAAAATTACTTCTACAGAATTATGCTCAATGTTGGGAATTCAAATCAGACGCAATAACATTATGGGAAAAGCACTGAATGCACTATCCACAAGGGGCGTTATCCCCCCTTCAAATAATATGAATGGTAAGCTGTATGTGATTCCCCCTGTAAAATATGTTAGCGCTTTTTCAGACGAGGAAGGACAGATACCGGACGGATGCAGTACGGATGAAGGACGGCAAAGAATCCAGTAAATCCGCATAGTAGGACGGATAGGACAGTTATATTATATATAAAGTAAAAAAAATAGGTATAGGGGGTATATAGGTATATAGGCATATAGGGTATAGCCGATAACCAGTTTATTGATTATATACTTTTGAGTAGTTTTACCCAATTTTTACCGTCCTACCGTCCGAGGCTTGATTTTACTGGATTTATAGCTGATAGGTATCTGTAATAGTACCGTCCAGTGCCATCCACCCCCCTGTGGAAATAGTGCTGAAAGGAAGTTGAGCATGTCTTTAAAATGTCCAATGAAGATGACCCGGAATCCGGGCTTTGCTGATTCGCAATGTGATGGAGCAAAATGTGCATGGTGGCTAAGCTACCATCCTTCATATGTGCGGAAAACCGGCAAAAAAGGCCAATGTGCGATATTGGAATTAGCCAGCAAATAATTTGGGGAAGTGATGCAATTGAAAAAAACAATTTCAGTTAGCAGTACAGGGCGGAGCCATCCCGGGATGGTCTCTTTTCAAGGCGTGAGTAATCGCCAAGCAAAGCGCTGGATGAAAAGATTATATCGTCCTGGAATGACCATACCGGAGCTAGCCGAGCGGGGCTACAGCCGGGGAGCTGTTGATTCATTAGCGCAGGCTTTGAGTCTGGCCGCTGATATTGTTAGTAGGGCACGCGCATAATCCATTTGGCGTTGAGTTTACGGATTTGGATGGTAACGTTCCTATTCAAAAGGTACGTAAATAACTGTATTGAGACAGTGAATCAACCGGCGGGTGAGAAGAGCCGGTAAAATGCACACAAAAGTATGCACCCTTTTTTGTTGTACAACATTTGTGTGCATGTACCATAAAGCATTATAAATACTGGCTTATTGGGTTTTGAATAGTAACGTAAGAAACTGACAAAACCCCACATTGTACCTCAGGTAGCGGGTGGAAAAATCAACCTACTTGGCATAGTTAAAAAAGTGGCGGAAACTGTCAGTATTTCGAGGCTTTTATAATCATAACTTTATACCATAAAATAGCGTAAATGCTGGCGTTATAAGGCGTAGCTTTATTGTCAGGACTGCCACTTTTTAGACTATCTTACATAGCAGTGATGAATCCCGCACAAAACCGCACATATAGTAAAAGGTGGCGAACCTTATGGCACTACCTAAAACCCTTGTAAATCCTAAAGATGTAGAGGTTTAGATAGCAAAGTATAAAGCCGCGGTTGTGCGGATTTTTTACTTAGGGATTATGCTCTACTATATGCAGAGAAAAATCCGGACAAATCCGGACAAAATGGTAATAGTAAGCGGGGTAGTGAAACCGGCTAGAACCCTTGTAAATCCTGGTGATAGGAGCATTAAAACAGACAGGAGAAAAGAGGCCGGTGTCCGCTTTTTATAACATGTGCCACAAGGCAGTACTGTATCAACAAAAATCGTTAGTGTTAGGAACCTCTATAGCCATTAACTTTATGCTTTAAAGCCGTGATAATACTGGATTTGTGGGAGTATGCATTGCTTTCGGGACTATCACTTTTTGTAAAGGGACAAGCCTCTTAACCTCCATACATTTCTATGTAATGTTCGATTCCTTTAGCTGCTGCTTTTTATCCAGCTCGAAGCCAGTATTTATAAGCCTTTGAACTATATAATTTTGTTTTGGGATTGGCTGCTGTTCATTACTTTTTCTTACCTTTTTTGTAATCAAAAATTTTGGGAGGGTGTTTTATGGGAGAATTTTTATACGGGCGTAAATACCGTGTGTTAGTTGCTAATAAAGAGAATACGGCTCTAGATGTGTCTAATTTACGTTGTACGTTTAACATTGAGAAGTCAGTATCACCAAACGCTAATATTGCTGAAGTAGTAATTTATAATCTTTCAGCAGGTGCTGAAAAGGAGCTTATCAATGAAGGCTGCCGGCTAATTGTTGAAGCTGGTTATGATGCGAACTATGGAAAAATATTCGATGGTGATATCGTTCAAACGTTGCGAGAACGTGAGGATGGAGTTAATTACTGCTTAACTATAATAGCTTTGGACGGCGACGCTTATTTAAATCTTAGCTTTGTAAAAATGACTTTTAATGCAGGTTTAACTCAACGGCAAATAATAGAGCAATTGGCAACAAAGGCCACAATACCTACTGAGATTGGCCGTATATCGCCGGAATTGTCGACTCAGAAGTTACCCCGTGGCAAAGTAGTTTTTGGGAGTCCTAAAAAATATCTAAATGAAATTGCACGAGGTAATGCCGCACGTTTTTGGGTAGACGAAGGTCTTGTACATATTGTCAAGGCAACCGATATTGCACCAGGCGAGGCATTAGTGCTAACACCGGAAACAGGGTTAATCGGTACGCCGCAGCAGACGGAGCATGGAGTGCATATTACATGCTTACTTAATCCAGCGATTAGACTTAAGACAATGATCAAAATTGATAACTCCATTATTCACCAATTTAAAGTGGCTTATGGGCAGATGGAAACGCCGCTCGATAATGATGGACAGTATCAGGTGTATAGCTTGCAGCATGTAGGCGATACCCGGGGTGATGAATGGTTCACTAAAATTATAGGGATCAGCCGTTATGGGGCGAAAACTCTCCCCACAATGATGGAAAACAAGCAGCAAAACCCTAATTAGCCAGAAGAAAGCACCAAATTTGTTATGGAAAGAGGATGAAGATTTATGGCTGAGGTAAGGTCCGCTACTACCACAGAAAAACGCTGAATAGATCCTGTGTTAATTAAGGATTTAAGCTTCACTGGTATTATAAAAAAATGTAGTATGTATCCAATTGTGGATAGATTAGTGTTGACGAAAGCGCAGAGGAAAAGTCCGCACCCGTAGTGAAAAGTGGCAGTGAATATAGTAGGAAAGCGAGGTGAATTTCATGCCAAATCAGATAACCATCAAACAAGCCGCTGAAATTATGGGCAAGTGTCAGCAATTTGTCCGAGTAGGGTTGCAGCGCGGTTTGTTGCCATTCGGTACTGCTGTTAAAGTCAAGACCCGATGGAATTACTATATTTCTCCTAAGCTGTTTTATGAATACGTGGGGCAGCCAAAAGAACCTGATTAATCCCCTGGAAGTACAGGAACAGGCTAAAAAGTTGATTGGTTAAGCTGCACCGTAAAAGTAAAGCATTTTTCTGTTCATACTATCCCTAAGTATTAAATAGGAGGGATAGTATGACTTGTATTTGCGGCTATACATCAAAATTCTGCCCTGAATGCGGAAGGCCTTTAGTAAAACATATGCCCGAAGTTACGCAGGCTCCGGATATAATGCACAAAAATAGACACTCTTACATGAGCATCCGGGAGATTAACAATTTTGCTAAGGAGAATAATCTGCCGAAGCTCTTTAAAAGCTATTCTGCGCTATATAGCATGGTCCGGGGTGAAAAGATCCCCGTCTATAAGGCGGGGAACCGCTATCTAATCAGGATTGTTGATATCGAGAACTATATCGCTAAGGAGGCAGCTCCAATAGGCAAGATTAGGAGGATTGACTGAGAAGGGATTTTTCATAGTCGATGTGGAGCAGTCATCTACTTACTCGGCCGAATTTTTGGCTGAGTAAGTAGATAGGAGGAAAAAGAAAAAATCCCGGCATTTTGCCGGGATATTACTTAACTGCTCTGATATAACGGTTTAGCTCTGCTTCCTGCTGAAATAGACGGTTATTCAGTACGTCAAATTTTGAATCCAGCAGGGAAGTAGTTTCTTTTACGCTAGTGATTTCGCCGGTCAGCACATTCAGATTGTGGCCGAGGCTGTGAAGTTGGGCATTAACTTCTTCTGAATTATGCTTGAGAGCGTGAACAATCTGACTAATTTCGATTTGCTGGCGTTCGCTTGCCATATCGGATTCTATCCGGTCAAGACGAGCATCCATTTTATCTAGGCGTTGGGTAATTTGTTTCTGGCCGTCGAGTATCTGATTTAATAACTCTTCCATACTGACACCTTCCTTTAAGGCTATTATATCCCGTCATGGGCGGGACAGACAAGCAGGAATATTATTTGGAAGCAGATATTATTTCGGTAGTGCCCGGCTAATGGTTGGGGCGGCACTTATACCCACAATGGAGAACTTTTTAGCTAAGGCGTTACAGGCGATAGATAAAAAGGCTAACGAGCCCAGCCAAATCAAGGATTCAGGCGTTACAGGCTTTACATTACCTATAAACTATAAAATATATAGGTATATACGGGTAGGGGGTAGCAGTAGGGGGTATATGCGCTATAGACTGCTATACAGTATAAAAGTTGCCGGATTTTTAACGCCTTAACGCCTAACCCTTGAAATTAAAGGGTTCATCAGTTTTTTTTTTGCTATCGCCTATCTAACACCTGTGGAAAGGGTGAGCGGTGGGGCAGCCAAAAGAATCTGATTAATACTAGCTTAGGCACCCAATGTAGGACAGTTGTAATTGATGTGCATTATTCCGCACTAACTTTATGTGAAAGACCGGTGACTTTATGATGAAATGTACAAACTGCAAAACAGAGCTTTCAACCACAGCCAGATTCTGTTCAGAATGCGGTATACCAGTGCCTAAACCAGAAACTGAACCATCTAAAGATGAGATATTAACAGTCTACGAGGCTGCCAAGTTTCTAAAAATATCGCGTTGGAAAATTTATGATATGGTTCGTAAAAAGCAAATCCCATTTAAAGCAGTTGGAATTCAAAAACGGTTTGTAAAGAGTCAATTAATTGAGTGGCTCCAGGGTAAAGCGGTTCGGCTCGATTGAGCCGTACTTGATGGCGAAGAGCAAACCAGCAGTAAAGCAGCATTGCTCCAGTGGAAGGAAGGAGGTGAAAGACATTGATTAAGATTCGAATATCCCGTGCCGATCTCATGGCCGGTAATTATGACGCATCCGAGGTAATCGAAAACTATCCAGACCCGAAAGACCACCCGAACCCACTTAAAGCAATCGCTGGATTTATAGCAGATGACATATTGAAAGATAACCAGGCTCGGCAAGAATTGGGTTTAGAGCCATTAGATTAGGATGGCATGGTGTGAAGAAGGTAAAAACCCGGCCATAACAGCCGGGTTTAACTATTTTTGAATACATTCTTTCTTCGAAATACTTTCGGGGTAGCCCGCTGGCAGTAACTATATACCCTCTGGCTTTTAGCTCATTGTTGAGGTCTCTCATGACTATATAAGCGTGCAGGGGTCTCTAAACTACTTTAAAAAATCATCTTCTTCGGGTATGTATTCAATGAGATCAGATAATTTGCATTTAAAAGTATCACAGAGTTTAAACAGGGTCTCGAGTTTCGTAGTTTCTATATCACTCTCCCGATATAATTTGTTGATAGAGTTACGGCTGACATTAGAACGTTTCATAAGATCAGAAATATCATCAATCCTGTTATCGGCCATTAACCGCCGTATATTACAAGTAATCATAATTATTCGCCTCCCTTTATATAGTTATTATTGTATCTTGCAGGGTTAAAAATTGCAATTTTATTTACAGTATTTATCTTTATAAAGTTAATAAGAGTATTGAAATTAACCCCGCAAGGTGATATGATAACCTTGTAGAGTTAATTTGTGCAAATGGGGGGATTCGCAGTGAAAAAAATTGACCAGCTAAGAGGCCTGTTTGGCCGAGAGTTAACCAGCGATGAACTAATGATTTTATCTAGAGTTTTTGGGAGAAGTACGGATAGCATAGTCAAAGAGGAAGCAGTACCTATACCACATGTTCAAGCCTTTAATAATTTGCCGGTGGCGAGTATGTTTTCCGGTAAGCGAATAGTGGCCACAGATATGGAAAACAGTTGGCAGGGTTTTGTTACTGCTCGGCAGGAATTGCTAGAAGATCAACAGGCCACAATCACCTATCTGCATTATAATAAGGGGTTTGCTGATGGTCTGCGCTTGGCCGTGCTTTTAGGGCAACTATAATGACAGACTTTGAGCGTGACCGCCTTAACAGGTATATCCAGGACGCTGAAAAATGGCTGCTGGTGATCGCTGAAGGCTTGCGGTACCCAGAAACGCCGGCACAGGCGGCAGCCGCTAGCATGACCAGGGCAGCCATAGAGCTGGTGGCCGGGGTTAGGCAACAGATGATAATTGATTCTAACAACAAGGGGGTTTGCTAATGAACCGCATTCATAAACAAATTGCAATCAGCCACGATTGTGGACATGACTTTATCAGCCTTAAGTATAACATGCCCACACTTACACCTAATGAGCGGTACAGGGTGCTGAAAAAGTTATCAGAACGAATTGCCACAGTGAGTAGTGATCAGCTACTTGACTCTATGCCCACACTGGATATTGTTAAGGCGCTAAGTAAGCGGTATGGTGTTATATGTAATACTGCTGAATCTGACAATATAGCAGTGGCAACAATCCTCGTAGTGAGCCAGGAAGATCAAGAAGCACTTATGAAATTTTGCTCTGAGCGGTTCAGAGAGCAGGCGGCGGGGTAATCCCGCCCTTAAACTAAAATGGATTGTGAGGTGTAGTCGATGGCAAAGGAGCGCAGGGAAAACGGCGCAGGCACTAAACCCAAGCAGCTCGCCAACGGCAAGTGGTGGAAAAAGATCAGTTATACAGATAACTATGGTAATAAGGGCAGAAAAAATATTTATGGCAATTCAGAAGCGGAATGCAAGGCGAATGAAAAAACCTTTTTAAAAGATATTGCAGACGGTATTAAGGCAACGACAGATATAAAGACGCTAGGCCAGTGGCTCACTAAATGGCTGGTCGTATACAAGAAGCCGCCTATATCAGAAATTACAACCTATGCAGCGTATGAACACCAGATTAATCAGCATATTATTCCTGAGCTTGGTAATACCCAGCTTAAGAAACTCCAAAGAGTACACATACAGGAGTTTTTTAATAAAAAGGGTGAAAAGCTATCGCCAAGTACGCTCAAATTAATAAAAGCCGTGTTAAATGATGCATTAAACATGGCCATGGTTGACGGTTATATAACCAAAAACCCTTTGGTCAAAATAGCGCTACCGGCGGCGGCAGCAAAAAAGATTAAGCCTTTGGTTAAAGATGAAATTGTTAAGCTATTAAAAGCTGCTGAAGGTAGTCCCTTTTATACGATAATTTATTTAGCTATTCATACCGGGGCAAGAAAAGGAGAATTGGCAGCGCTTAAATGGGACAATGTGGATTTTAAGTCTAAAAGGATTCATATTCAGCATAGTGTTAAGCATGACCGGGCAAATAGAAAGTATATCATAGGGAGTACGAAAACTGACTGCTCCAGGTTTATTCCCATACATGACACTGTCATTGCGGAGTTAAAGAGGCATAAAGCCAAGCAGGCAGCCGCGCAATTAGAATTAGGGGACGTATACGAGAAGAATAATCTGGTGTTTGCTAAGCCAGCAGGGGAAATTTTATCATTAACAGTTCTGGCTTCAAAATTTAATGATATTGTTAAGGAGTCGGGAATTGAGCGCCGGACATTTCATGATCTGAGGCATACTTTTGCCAGTATATGCATATCCCGGAAAGAGAACATAAAAGCACTGGCTGAATACCTCGGCCATTCGGATGTAGGCATTACATATAACACATATGGCCACTTGATGCCCGGAGATAAAGAGAACATTGCCAATGCAATAACGGCTTATTTAGCAGGCGAATAGCCTGCTTTTTTCATGTATTTACTGGACAGTTTTTTGGACAGTTGACAGTATTTACAGTTATTTAACATTGAGCGGAAAGGCGTACGGTAGTAGTAATATTAGGCATTGTTGGGCATAGATAATCATGAAAATTTAACAAAAAAATAACAAGATATTAACATTCGCGCTGCTGCTTTTATGTTATAGTGCATATGAGAAACTACAGGAGGCTAGACTGGCTTATGACATATAAAATCCAGGTGAATAAACTCAAGCTATACTATGGAGAGGTCCTGGCCCTTAAAAAAATTTCTATTGCTATTGCAAAAAACAGTGTGCTGGCTCTTATCGGCCCGTCAGGCTGCGGCAAATCCACTTTTCTCAAAACTCTCAACCGGATGAATGATTTGATTGAGGGTGTGAAAATCGAGGGCGAAGTACTGCTTGACGGCGAGAATATATATCATCCCAAAGTGGATACCGTTATGCTGAGAAAACGGGTCGGGATGGTGTTTCAGCGTCCCAATCCGTTTCCTATGTCTATTTACGATAATATTGCCTATGGCCCGCGCATTCACGGACAAACCAGCCGGACTGTGCTTGATGAGATTGTGGAAAAGAGCCTTACAGGTTCGGCGCTATGGGACGAAGTCAAAGACCGTCTGCATACATCGGCTATGGGTTTGTCCGGCGGTCAGCAGCAACGGCTGTGCATTGCCAGGTTACTGGCCGTAGAACCGGAAGTACTGTTGATGGACGAGCCCTGTTCGGCGCTTGACCCCATTTCCACCATGAAGATCGAAGAATTGGTTACTGCGCTTAAAACAAGCTATACCATTGTTATGGTTACCCACAATATGCAGCAGGCAGCCCGGGTCTCTGATTATACCGGTTTTTTCCTGAATGGTGATTTGGTGGAATATGATCGAACCGATACCATCTTTACCCGTCCGCAGGATAAGCGAACCGAAGATTATATTACCGGGCGCTTTGGCTAAGGAGGAAGAACAATATGACAATAAGGCATAATTATGATCAGGAACTGGAACAGCTGCGCCAGAGCCTGTTAACTATGGGCATGGCGGTTGCGAGGGCTATTGATGATGCAGTGAATTCGCTGGCCCGGCAGGATGCTGAATTGGCTGGACGGGTTATGGATTATGATGACGAAATTGACCAAATGGAAATAGACATTGAAGACAAATGCATGGTCTTAATTGCCAGACAGCAGCCTATTGCCCGTGATCTCAGGATTATCGGCACAGGACTTAAAATCACCACCGATTTGGAGCGTATGGGCGATCACGCCTATGATATTGCTAAAATAGCTCTGGATATGGCTAACCAGCCGTTGATCAAGCCGCTGGTGGATATTCCCCGCATGGCGCAGATGTCGCAAAAAATGCTGAAAGATGCGCTGGATGCGTATATAACCTTGGACATTACCCTGGCAGAGCAAGTGTGCTTGAACGATGATGAGGTTGATAACATCTACCATCAGGTATTCAGGGAACTGTTGACCTATATGATGGAAGATCCCAAGACCATTACCCAGGCCACTCAGCTTATTTTTGTCGCCAGATACCTGGAGCGGGTGGCCGACCACGCCACCAATATTGCCGAGTGGACCATCTATCTGGTAACAGGCCAGCGCCGGAGAAAAAAATAGGTTTATAAACAGCAAACGGGATTGCCGCACCAGCACAGTGCAGCAATCCCGTTTATGTTTTCTCCTGATGTTTCAGCTCTGCTGAAACGAATCCGTCATCCCATCGTCCCCTTTTGCCGGCACCAGGCCGAAAACCGTTCAGAGTGCTCCAGATGCGAGGCGCGACGAGGACGTGACCGTAGTCGTACTGGGAAGTACGTTGGAGGGAACGCCCGCAGAAGCAACGAAGCAGGTGGGGCGCTATGGACGGTTTTCGCTTAGGGGCAGGGAGATGGTGAATATGGTCCCCACATCCACCTTACTTTCCACCGCAATGTGTCCGCCCAACATTTCCACAATAAACTTAGCGATGGCCAGCCCGAGACCGGTGCCGCCGGCGGTACGGGTGCGCGCTTTGTCTACCCGGTAGAACCGGTCAAAAATGAGCGGCAGGTCTTTAGCCGGAATGCCGATGCCGGAGTCCTGGACAGCAATTTTGATCTGACTGTCTGTCTGCCAGCAGGTGAGCTGTATTTTGCCGGCTTCCGGGGTATACTTAATACTGTTTTCCAGCAAGTTAACAATCACCTGCTTCAGCCAGTCGGGATGAGCCAGGGCAGTAAGCCCCTCCTGTTTGCATTTTAAGATAACGGTTTGATTTTTTTGCTGCCACCGGGGAGACAGATCTTGTTTGGCCGCCGTCAGTACCGGCAGGATGGCTACAGCTTCTAAATGGATTTGTTCGCGGTATTCCTGGGCACTCAGCCGGGCCAGTTTGAGCAAATCATTAATCAGACGGTGCATCCGGTCGGCTTCGTCATGGATGATCCGGATAAATTTTTCGCTCAGTTCAGGCTGTTCCAGTGCGCCGTCTAACAGTGTTTCGGCAAAGCCTTTGATGGCAGTGAGCGGTGTGGCCAGTTCGTGGGAGGCGTTGGTAACAAAATCGGCCTGGCGGTCATGAATTTCCTGGAGGGTGGTTATGTCATGAAACACAGATAATACGCCGCCAATATCATTTTCGCTGCCGGTAATGGGGGCCAGGAAGACCTGGAATACCCGCTTTTTAGCATGAATATTGGTTTTTAAGTCGATAATCCTGCTTTGATTTTCTTGCAGCGTAGTCTGGATTGCTTTATTGAGCAGACTATTGCCGATAACCTGAATATTGTGCTGCCCCAGCATTTGGTCGGTTATCCCAAAGATAACCATGGCTGTTTTGTTGGCAGTAGTGACCTTGCCAAACCTGTCAAGCAAGATAACTGCATCCCCCATGTTTTGGAGAATCAGCTCCAGTTTGTGATTTTGGGCAATCATATCGTTGACCTTGTCCTCCAGGCTGGAGGTGAGATTGTTAATACTATGGGCCAGTATCTCCAGTTCATCGCCTGTTTTTATGAACACCCGTTTACTCAAATCGCCGCCGGCAATAGTGTTGGCTGTATGGATGATTTGTTCCAGCGGGCGGGTATACCGATAGGCAAAGGCCAAACTGAAAATTATGGCGACAGCTGAGGTTAAGAGGGCGGCGGCCAGGAGGACAGATAATATTTTCCGGTAGCCGGCATCAATATGGTCAAGCGGCATAGCTACCCGTACCACACCGGTAATTTCGTTTTGGTAAAAAATCGGAGTGGAAACATAGAGCAGAGACTTCTCCTGCGTAGCGCTTGTCCGGATGTTATAGCTGTTGCCGCCGGACAGAGCTGCGGCTACTTCGGGGCGGTCGCCGTGGTTTTCCAGGAGTGCGGGATTCTGTTCAGAATCGGCTATGACAGTGCCGCCAGCGTCAATAATAGTAACCCTTAAGTCAATCCGGGAAGTCAGCTCTTTTATCTTTTCATCGATCTGGGCTTTTTGGATGGGACCGGACATATCACGGTAAATGAGTTCTTCAATAATTTTTCCCTGGCTGAGCATGGCGGCATTAAGACTGGCAATGTTGTGCTGATAGAAAAACCATAGGATGTAGCTGCCAAGCGCCGTCAATGTAAAGAGAACAATCAGTAAAAACAGCATAACCAGACGATTGCGGAGATTGCGGGCAAACATATGCGTGTTACCTCCCTGAAGGGATTTTTAAATGGGTGCTTCCTTGGCTTAAGACTGCGGCTTTTGCCGGTGGAGTGGAAGATGACCTGGTATATAGTAACAATATACCGTAAATGGTTTCTAAAAGCTACCTGGCTTTCTTTATCCTAACAGAAAGTATAACTTTCTTAAAAGCAGGATAAGGGCAACATCGACTTCCGCCGTCGCCAGAGGCTCGGCACAAGCCGTGTTTTCTTTAACATTCCCTTAACATTTCCTTAACACAAGGCTTGTTTAAATGAATTACAATAAAGATGCGAAAACCGTACAAACGTTAAGGAGGAAATAGAACAACTATGAAACTGTCGAAAAAACTGTTAGCAGGCGCATTGGCTATGATGTTGGGCGTAAGTTTAGTGGCCGGCTGTGGCGGTCAGAAAGAAACACCGAAAAATGCTCCGGCACAAGGAGAATTGTCGGGTACTGTTACTGCGTCAGGCTCGACGGCGCTGCTACCGTTATTAAAACCGGCTCAGGAAGAGTTCCAGAACAAAAATCCTAAGGTTACCGTGAATATTGCCGGCGGTGGTTCTTTTACCGGGCAAAATCAGGTAGCGGCAGGTTCTGTTACTATCGGCAACTCTGATGTGCCCTTGCAGGACAGCTTAAAAGATAAAGGCCTTGTTGAAACCAAACTGGTAGGTATCCCCTTTGTCTTCATTACTAATACCGATGTAAGTGTGGATAATTTGACCCAGCAGCAATATGTGGATATCTTTACCGGTAAAGTGTCCAACTGGAAAGAGGTAGGTGGTAAGGACCAGAAAATCACCATTATCCACCGGGCCAAATCCTCCGGTTCCCGCGGTGCCATTGCTGAAATCGTACTGAAAGGCGCTGCTTTTACCGACAATGCAGTCATTCAGGATTCTAACGGCGCAGTCCGTGCAGCCATTGCCAGCACTCCGGGCGCTATCGGTTATGTGGATGCCGCTTATGCTGACCAATCGGTAAAAACACTGGCGTACAATGGCGTAAAATTTAGTATCAATGATGTAATTGACGGTAAATATCCGGTATATACCTTTGGCCGCATGTTTACCAAAGGCGAGCCCACAGGTGCGGTAAAAGCCTTTATTGATTATGCAACAAGTCCGGAGTTTCAAAATGTCTATGCTGAGAAAAACGGCTTTGTTCCTGTCACTAAGATGAAGAAATAAATATCCCTCCCCTTTACTATAAACAGTACAAGCCCTGAGCTGCCGCTCAGGGCTTGTACTGTTTATTTACCCTAACCTTAACATAAACTTAACATTGCATTAACAAAACAGGACACAATAATAGCGTATAATTGAGACGAACTATTCTTTTAGACAGGATGTGACTGTAGATGGCTGCAACCGCCAGCAATCGGGACCACCAACTCAAACTTATGTATGACAAATATGTGCGCTATTTGTTTATCGCCAGTGCGTTTCTTATGACGATAATTATTATATCTATTATTGTGTTTGTAGGTCAGCAAGGCTTGATGACTTTTAAGGAAGTCAGCCCCATGGAATTTTTCTTTTCTGCCAAATGGGATCCGACCGAAAACCAATATGGTGCTTTGAGCTTTATCGCCGGCTCAGTGTATGTCACCGTGCTGGCCGTGCTATTGGGGGCGCCGCTGGGATTGGCCGGAGCCATTTTTATGGCCAAAATCGCGCCTGACTGGCTGAGGGAAATCATGCGGCCAGCCACTGATTTGTATGTGGCCATTCCGTCAGTTGTTTACGGTTATGTCGGGTTGACAGTCCTGGTTCCCTTTATTCGTGAGTTTTTTCAGGTAAATACAGGGTTTGGCTTGTTTGCAGCCGCTCTTATTCTTTCCATAATGATTCTGCCTACCATTATCAGCATTTCCGAAGACGCCATCCGGGCAGTGCCTAAGACGCTGGAAGAAGCGTCGTTAGCGTTGGGAGCCACCCGCTGGCAAACCATTACGAAGGTGCTGCTGCCGTCCGCATTGCCGGGGATTTTGACTGCTGTTATTTTAGCCATGGCCAGAGCCATTGGCGAGACCATGGCAGTACAGATGGTCATCGGCAATACACCGCAATTGGCTAAGTCGCTATTTACGCCAACGTCGACGCTGCCCAGCGAAATTGTGGTGGAAATGGGGAATACACCCTTTGGTTCGGCCTGGGGCAATTCGTTGTTCTTAATGGCGCTGGTGCTGCTGATCCTTTCGATTGTTATGATCTTGATTATTAGACAGATTGCGGCCAGGAGGGTGGTATAATGTCGGCAAAAAGTCAGGATAAAGCAGCCACCGCTATTATGTGGCTGGCAGGGATTATTATTTTAGGCATACTTATTGTCTTTTTAGGATATATGCTGTATAAAGGACTGCCGGTGCTAACATGGGATTTTATTACCGGCAAGCCCAGTGATATTCATGCCGGCGGTGGTGTGGGGCCGCAGCTTTTCAACTCCTTCTATATCCTGGGACTTTGTATGTTATTTTCTATTCCGGTAGCTGTTGGCGCCGGCATTTATTTAGCCGAGTATGCAGCCAACACCCGTTTGACAGATATGATTAGATTAAGTACCGAAAGTTTGGCCACCGTGCCTTCGATTGTTCTTGGCTTGTTTGGCATGATTATCTTTGTCAATATGCTGGGAATGGGGTTTAGTATTATCGGCGGTGCACTTACCCTGATGCTGCTCAACCTGCCGATACTGGTGCGGGTAACCGAGGAATCCGTCCGGACAGTGCCTGCCCATTACCGGGAGGCCAGCCTGGCATTGGGAGCTACCAAATGGCAGACCATCTGGCGGGTAGTACTGCCGAACGCCCTGCCTGGCATCATTACCGGCATTACGCTTTCCGCCGGCCGGACGTTAGGCGAAACGGCCATTCTGATATTTACTGCCGGTACCACTGTATCCCGTATACTGCCTGATTTTAATGTCATGGCCGCCGGGGAAACCCTGGCGGTGCATATGTGGTACGTTATGGCGGTGGGCCTGGTCCCCGACCGGGTAGCTATTGCCGACGGCACCGGTGCATTATTGATTATTACCATTCTTATCTTTAACCTCATGTTCACTTTGCCCAGTAAGTATATCCAACGCAAAGCCAACGGCGGCGGTCATTAATTCACAAAGTGAGTGCTGCCGAAATGATAAACAGGACAGAAGCGTTAAACGCTCTGTCCCGTTTTTATCTTTAAGCCTGATAGAACGCAGGTCGCGTCGCTATCAGGCCGACGGACCTGTCCTAAGACTGCCCGCACCTCCGCAAGCAGTGTTGCGAGGCGGGATTTTATTATAATTTTTGCACAAGCTTCTGGATTAAAGGATACTCGTAATATTCGCCGTTGATGGCTTTTACTGCCGCAATAACTGAGGTTACCAGCAGCAGCAGCCAAAGCAGTGCTATTACCGGCAGCAGCAAGACACCAATTACTATCATGCATAACAAACTGGTGATTATAGAAAGTACCAAAATGGCGAGGTGAGCTATTAAGGCCTGTTTGGCGTGTTCGTAGACAAACGGGTCATCTTTTTTGAGCAGGAAAATGATCAGCGGCGCCACAATGAATCCCAGCCCTCCCAGTAAATAGGCCAGGTGGGCAAGTATGGCGAGCATTTTTTGTTCTCCCGTAATATTCATGGCGTCCCCCTTAATGTGGATTTAGTTAGCGGCTTAAGAGTATATACCCTATTATAGCAGATGGCCAGCCTAAATGTGTTGGTTCTTTATTTTGAACCGAACTGGTGGCTTAAAGTCACCAGTTCGGTTTTTTCCCGCACCTGAGGAATAAAATGAGTATTTTAGAACATGATAGACAAAAAGTATCTAATTGTGCGAGGAATAGTCATGTATTGCGATTTTTGCGGAAAAAACCTGGCCGGTTACGTAAAATATTGCCGCCATTGTGGCCGCAGGTTAAAAGACAGATTGGAAGATACCAGGCCATTACCTGTTGTGGACGAAAGAATGTTAACCCTGAATACCGTCAAGCGGCAGGCGGCTCATTCTTTGTCCTGGTCTAATTTAGCGCTGCAAAGAAGGTTTCCCTTTAATAAGGGGCAAATGCAGAAACTAATATATGGAATAATCTCTTTCGCCATTATTGTAGTACTGGTATATATTATCATGACCTTTAAGACTCTGGAAGAATATCAGATACTTACCGCACTATGGGCGACCGTGCTGACGGTTTATACCTGGCGAAAAAGCAGGTAGATTAAGAAAATTAATTAGACTGCCGGGCAGCTTCATCCGAACCATCTGCCAACGGTTTTAGCTTTTTTTGCTTGGTGACGGCTTTATTCAGCTTGGCCCACGTTTTGTCCCATTGTGGTTGGGCGGCGGCTGACTTTGCGAGCTGCCAGCCTGTAATCAGACCCGCGTCACGGTGGGAAAGGCGGCTGGACGAAGCCTTGACCAGTTCCTGTAATAACGGCGGAGTGAAAGCAACATCCCTGATCTCGCCTAATATGTCCTGGAGCTGCTCCAAACGTCTGACAAGTAATCGCGAACTGTCCGGCAGCACAGGGGCCAGAGCCTCAAGCGTATAGCGGAGACGTCTGCCGTCAATCCGGAGTTCATGGATGGCAGCTAAATCGCTGAGATCAAGCTCATTGCCCTGTTGTAAGAGGGATGTAAGCCAATGGCCGAAACGAAGATAAACAAATCTCTTGCATAATACCTGATTGTTGCCGGAGGCGGCCCAGTTTAGCAGAAATGACCATAAGCCTAATAGTACCGGTGTAAGTTCACCTGTGGCAACCGCAGTATGGAAGTTGTTTTTTGCGTCCTTGCGTTTAGCCGCAATGATTTCTGTCAGTACCGGCTTGCCTGAATAGTTAGGGATTACCCGGAGCATATAACCTGTCAACTGGTCCCAAGTCAGGCTAAACTCATCCAGGTCGCGGAGGCGGCCAAGCTTGCGATTCCAAGTGCTTAGCTTGTTCTGCCAGTCGGTGTACTCTTCAGGCGGCATTAGCGGTTCAGCAAATTGTAAGAGCGAGTGGAGTTTGCACAATACCATGCGGAAGTTATGCAGTACTTCTCTATCGTCAGGATTGGCCAGATAAGCCTGTTGGGCGCTGATTGTCTTGTGGATGGTATGGATCATGATTTCGCTGAGCGCCCGAGGTGCAGGCAGGACAGCACTGGCTTTTGTCAGCGGGGAAGGCAGGGGGATATCCTGGGCAAGACTGTCTGCCAGTCCGGCTAATACGGTTGCCCGGTACAGTTTGCTATCCTGTTCGGGCAATAGCGGAAACTGTGTGGCTAAAGCCGTTCCCAGCCAAATGAGAGCTTGCGGTTGTCCGGCTTGTAATTCCAGCTCAAGCTCTAAAATCTCTTGTTGTTTATCACCGGCCAGAATATTGCCGGCATCAAGCGCCAACTCGATGTTGCTGCCATCCGGAGTAATAATTTCCATTGTACTGCGCTCAAAGCAGGTGCTAAATACCGGCTCTAAAGGCCTATCGCCTGCAGCTTCAGCCAGGCGGTCGCCGATATCTGTGAGGAGAAAGGGCTCAATGCTGGGCTGCGGGCTTTTTACCGGCACATTATACTCAAAGCGCTGGTGAAGCCCTCCGTCACTGGTGCCATCGGCTTTGACGGTGGCTGTCCATTCCCCGGCAGCCGAACGCAGGCGGTACGACAGGCGCGATTTGAGTAAGCGCCGGTCGGCGGTATCGTAATAGGTAGTTGCCAGTGTTTGTTTACAGGGCAGCTGTGTTGCCAGCTCCCTGAGCAAAGGCGCGGTTAACAGGCTGCTCTGGCAGGATGGATCAGCCAGGCGCAATTTAAGTTCTGCTTCTATGTTTGACATGATGAAACACCTCCTAAGTAGGCATGTCCCAAAATCTACATTTTATCATATTATTTTATTCGCGTTTAGTTGGGTAACGCCTTTATTTGAAAAAATAAAACTAGTACCTCTCGCCACTTAGGATTTGCGATTAGATAGCAAGGATTTATATAATCCAAATAGTTAGGTGGCGTAAGGTATTGGCAAAAGGGACTGTCACTATGCTTGCTTTGTCAGCAAGCATAGTGACAGTCCCTTTTAGGGGCTAGGCTACGATGGTTTTGTTAGTTATGTGGTTAATGCCAACTGTAGAGCAGAAACATTCAAACAAGCCGGCTGTGCTGCGCTGCGCGAGGGGAAGAAGGCAGGTGGTCACAGTATGAAAGCGGGTATGATTTTCCTCTGTTACCCATTCTAAATAGTCGGCTGCTGCGGCAGCATTATTGATAAGGAGCACATATGGGGTTAAAGGCGCGGTATATATACCCTGGTATTCGCTGGCGAACGCAGTATGGTTACATTTAACCCAATTTTCATATTCCTTATGCCCGGCAAAGAGTTTGGCCCGGGCGTGGTGCGGAACACAAACATCCTGCAGCAGATGCGCGGCGGCTCCCAGGAAGAAAATGCTTTGGGCAAAATTGCTTTGCCAGGCATTTTTCAGGGCCAATTCATAATAGACCGAAAAATCATCAAGGGCGGTGGCAAATTGCCATAAGCCTTTGCCTGTCAATGGTTCATAGTAATGGCTGATATTTTTCCAGCCTTTGTCGGCCCAATATACGCCAGCCGTAAGCTCAGGAAGAAACTGCTCAAGAAAATACGCATGAGTTTCCAAACCGTCATTGTGTAAAATGGTAACCGCCTGCCTGTTAAGAAACTCATGTGTTATGCTGGGGCGGTCAAACAAACTTTGAAACGGGCTAATGGCAGTGAGCAACAGTCTGGCTCCGGCTACGCCTGTGGCTCCTGCTGATAATGACTTGGTTCGCATAAGTCATGTCCTCCCCATTACCAGTTGTCAACGCTTTTTAACGCGATACTGCGGCTCCGGAACTAAAGAGCTTTTGCCAGATGGTGGTTGCAATGGTTTGAGCGGCAGCGGGACGGGCAAGCAGGCCTGCCATCTCCCGCATATAATGCAGGCGCTCAGGTTCGGTCATCAATTCATAGACAGTGCTGGCCAGGTTATGGTTGTTTTGGACCCATAGCGCGGCACCTCTTTGGCTGAGATAGGCGGCGTTTTCTTCTTCCTGCCCGGGAATGGCCTGGCAGAAAAGCATAGGTAAACGCATGGACAACGCCTCGCTGATAGTAAGGGCTCCCGGTTTAGTGATAAGTAAATCGGCTGCGGCCATAAGTTCAGGAATGTGCCGGGAATAGCCAATGACTTTGACCGGATGGGTAAGCTCGTGGGCTTTTGCTAAAAGACTGCGGCGAAGGGTTGCGTTGCGGCCGGTCACCACCACTAAATTAAACGGCAGCGGTAAAGCATCAATCGCAAACACTGCCTGTTTTAAATCACCCAGTCCAAGACCGCCGCCCATAATGAGAATGACAGGGTGTGTATTGGTAAAACCCAGCGTCTGGCGAATGGCTGCCTGATCAGTCGCAGCAGGCTGGAACTTGGCGTCGATGGGAATACCGGTGGCATGAATGCGGGCTTGGTTGATCCCTTGCAGCGTTAATTCCTGTTTCAGCTTGGCGGTGGCGACAAAGTATAAATCAGTTTCGCTATAGCACCAGAGGCGGTGTAAGGAAAAATCAGTAATAACACCAATAAGCGGTGTGGTAATTTGGCGGGTGCGCTTAAGATAGGCCGCCGCGCCGCAGGGAAAGGGGTGGGTGCAGATAATGGCCTCAGGACGGTGTTTGAGGGTTAAGTCAAGCATGCTTCGTTTCATAGTTATGGCCATGAGGTTTTGCACTTTACTGCCAGGCAGCGGCATCTGCGACAAGCGGTACATAAGATCATACATATCAGGGAAGATATCAATCATTTTAAGGTACGATTCTTTTACCAGTGTATTAAGATACGAGTTGCCGCCGGCCATGAAGTCGACAACCTCGGCTGCAGCTAAATGATTGCTTTCAAGTGCTGTCTTAATCGCCTGGGCTGCCTGTGTATGGCCGGCTCCCAGTGATGCGGAAACCAATAAAATTTTTACCGGTTTGTTTCTTGTCGACAAAGTGATCACCTCGTCACTAATCTTATTTTTATCCGATAACCAAAGTTGCTGTTTTTCTGGCTTTAAAGCTGGATGCCAGAAGCAGGAGTCTTACTACTATGATAGCAAGTTGCAGCAAGATGACTGTTAACACCGGATTAATAAAGTGTTAAATTTTTTCTGATGCTTAACCCGCTCTATGGGTCTGGGTTTCTAAAAGGGAGTTATCTCCAAAGGATCCAGTAAGATGTAAATTGACTTTATATATAAAGAAAACACGGCTTGCGCCGAGCCTTTGGCGAAAGCGAAAGCCGATGTTGCCCTTATCCTGCTTGTAAGAAAGTTATACTTTCTGTTAGGACAAAAAAGGCCGCTAAGCGGCAAACAAGCGGCGTGTTTTTTGCTAGCTATCGGGCTGTTGTCTGACTCGCTTTGTGCCGGCGGTCATAGACAACGCAGGAACCGGCTTGCTGTTTGGCCAGACTTTTTAGATCGGCGGCTACTTCGGCAAGCTCAAGATAATTGTTAAAAGGGTGCAATTGGTTAGTGACAACGGCAATGGAAATGGAAGTGACAGGGAAGCGTTCAAACTGGCCTTTGCGATTCTTGACTTCCAGATAGCCTTTAGTTAGATCGTCAGGGTGATACTGGCTGGTAACCTCGCGGTCAAATAGTTCAATAATGTTTTCTGCGATATTTTGTACATATTCGGGTTTGGTAATGATGATGAAATCATCGCCACCGATATGGCCGAAAAAATCATCGGCAGAGCCTGACTTGCCAAGGCTCCGGCTTACTATCTGTGAGGTTAGCAGCAGTACTTTATCGCCGCGTTCAAAACCATATTTATCATTGTATGCCTTAAAGTTGTCAAGGTCAAGATACATAACCGCAAAAGCGTCCCTGTTCTCAATCAGCTCCTTAAGGCGGCTTTCGATAACCAGATTACCCGGCAGGCCGGTAAGCGGATTGGAATTATGTGCCCGGTGGATTTGCAGGTTGGTTATATTATTTAACAGTGACATCACCGATACTGTACCCAAAAACTTGCCGTCCCGGACAACAATGATAAAGTCATATATGTTGTATTCTTCCCGCCCCATGGCAATTTGTGAGACCGCTTCCAGCGGCAGTTCGGCATTAACAATGAGTGGTTTTTTATCCATTACCCGCTCAACCGGGCGCCGGTAATACAGGGACATTCCATAATTTGTGCCTAACTGATAATACAGTTTATCCTTCATGAGTAAGCCGACCGGCCGGTCCCCATCATCAACAACCACAAGGCCATTGACATGTCTTGTGGTAAAAATCTCCTCAACCGTATTTACCGCTGTGGCAGGTTGTACGGTAGGAACCGGCTCGGCAATTTCGCCGATGTTTATTCCAAGGCCTTTACGGGAACGGGATTTGGCCTGTTTATCCTGAAAATTAAAATCGGCAATCATCTCCAGCACCTCCTCAGATATTTTCGGCGGCGGAAAGTCCGGGCGTGCCAGAAAATAACCCTGACCATAGTGTACTCCCTTACTAATCAGGGTGGACAGTTCGTCAGCGCTTTCAATGCCTTCGGCAATAACCTTGCTGTGGATAACTGCAGCCAGCTTGGTCATAGCGTCAACCATAGCTTGTTTGAGCGGGTCTTTATCAATGGCGTGAATAATGGAGCGATCAAGTTTGATGTAATTAGGACGAAGTGCCGCAATGGCTTCCAGACTGGAATAGCCTGCACCGGCGTCGTCTACGGCAATGCGGTACCCTTGCTGGCGGTAATGGTTGAGTGATTTGGCAAAGCTTTCGAAATCCGTAATGGCTGTACGCTCGGTAATTTCAAAAGTAACCTGATCAGGATTAAGACCCTGACGGATTAAGAATGCCTTAGTCAGGCCGCCGCGAAAATCAGGGTCCTTGACAACCTCGGCATTCATATTGAGAAACAGCAGCTGCTTTACCCCGAGGGTGGTAGCATGCCTAAGTGCTGTCTCGCGGCATAGTTGCTCGAGGGCTAATAGGCGGTTCGTAGCGATAGCAACGCGAAAGAGGTTGGCCGGATAATGCAGCGGGCTATCTGCCGGGCCGCGGCTCAATGCTTCATAGCCCATGATAGTTCCTGTTTGCAAGCTGACAATGGGTTGATAAACAGGTGTGATTCTTCTGCCTTTAATAATTGCCTCCAGCTCTTTTCCTAAGTCTGGTGTGATGCAAGGCGCGGATGATATTGCCGCATCGGCCAGGGAAATACCGCTGAGCTGCAGCGCCGCATTGTTAAATCCCATAATGCTACTACAAATGTCATCCAGCCATTGAGGCAGTTTTAGTGGCAACGTGATTCCTCCTAACAAGACTAAGTAACTATATCCAGTATAATCCTCAATAAGACATGCTTTGTAATGATTGTGTTAAGTTTTTATAAATGTATGCAACAGGCATTTGCTTGCCATAATAAGATAGAAGAAAATGTTTAGCGAGGTGGATTTAGGATGAACAGAAAAATTATTGTTTGTTTGGTATTACTTGGTGTTTTAAGTCTGGCGCTTATCGGCTGCAGTTCGCCGCAGAAAAAACCGGAAACGCCTCCGACGCCTGCTCCCCAACAAGCCACCCAGCAGCAAGAGCCGGATATTACTGTATTTATGCATGAAACCGGTGAGAAAAAGACTATGAAAATGGAAGAATATCTTGCCGGGGTTGTGGCCGGGGAGATGAAGAACGACTGGCCGGTAGAAGCGCTGGCAGCTCAGGCAATTATTGCCCGCACTTTTACGCTGGAGGCGATGGAGACCAAAGGTGGTGTGCCTGAACGCGGCACCCAGGCTTCCACCGATATCAAGGAATTTCAGGCTTATAATGCCAAGGCGGTTAATGACAATGTTAAAAAGGCCGTGCAAATGACCCGCGGTATGGTCTTAACCTATCAGGGCAAACCCATTAAAGGCTGGTTCCACGCTTCGGCCGGTGGTATTACCGCTACTGCCAAAGAAGGGCTCAACTACCGGGAGGCTGAGCCGCCTTACATCCAATCTGTTCAATCACCGGATGAGTTGGCACCTGCAGATATTAAAAACTGGACAATTGTTTTCCCGAAAGAAGCTGTTATGGCAGCTATGGCCAAGATGGGCAAAAAAGTAAACGATATCAGCAGTATTGAAATTACCCAGAAAGGCCCGTCAGGCCGGGCAGTTATGCTTAGGGTTAACCGTGAAGTGGAAGTGTCAGCACCTGAACTGCGGGTGGCGCTGGACAGTACCAAACTTAAATCCATGCTGTTAGACAAAATCGAAGTCGGGGAAGAGAATGTAACCTTTGCCGGTAAGGGCTACGGTCATGGAGTCGGTATGTCCCAGTGGGGAGCTAACCGTATGGCGAAAGATGGTAAAAAGCCTGAGGACATTGTTACCCATTATTTTAAAGGCGTGAAAGTCGAAAAGCGTTGGGATTAAGGTGAATAAGACAGAAGAACCGTCCCCTTGTATGCAGCCTTGTATGCGCCGGCGTGAAACAGCCAAAGTTACTTTTTATACTATCGGGATGATTTATCACCGTCCTCCTGGCGTGATTGCCTGGTGGTCGGCCGCTTTTCCTGGATTTGGCTATATTTCGCTGTGCAGCCATTTGAAGGGGTATCTGTTTATTATCTGGGAGATTATTATCAATGTTAATTCCAACTTAAATGCAGCCATTGTTTACGCTTTTACCGGCCGGTTTGACATGAGTATTGCCGTAGTTGACAGCCGGTGGCTGCTCTTATATTGCCCTGTCTACATTTTTAACATTTGGTGCAGCTACCGGATGGCTGTCAGCATTAATAAAGTGGCGCAAATCACCCAAAACCAGCCGCTCAGTATCAAGCCGCAGGCTATTACCGGGATAGGGATTAATATCCTGGACAAGCGGCCGCCTTATTTGGCGATTGTCTGGTCGATGCTCATGCCCGGACTGGGGCATGTTTATACGACCAGACTCACCACGGCGTTAGTGCTGATTGGAATATGGACAATGACTGTCTTTTATTCGGGTTTTTTGCCGGCGCTGCACCTGACCCTGCTTGGTCAGTTCGGCCAGGCGGTATTGAGTGCTGATCCTCAATGGCTGCTGTTTCTTCCTTCTATTTACTGTTTCAGCATGTATGATGCTTATGCCTATTGTGTGGAGTACAATAGTCTGTTTGACCGGGAGCAAGCCCAGTTTCTGCACAATAATTACCAGGATGCAGCCTTTGAAATGCCGCTGTAGTGCTTGTAGTAGTATTTATGATGGAAGGCCTGAAACATGTATATTATCGCTACCTATCGCCACTCGCTCAATCTGGAGCTAGCGGTTGCCCGCCTGGAGGAACAAGGCTTGGGTAAAGCTAACATTATGGCTGTGCCATTACAATGTCAAAGAACTTCTGTTCATGTGTTGACTTCCCTGCAGGATACTGATGGAGTAGGCCTGGTTGGGGGTTCGTTGGCTTTTGGCACGGCTACCATGGTGCTTGCGACAATATACGGGTTTGTCTGGTATGGGGGGCCTATTGTCTGGGGCTTGATCGGCTTGTTCTGCGGGACTGGCCTGTGGCTGACAGGTTCAATTATTTTTCGGAAAAGAAACTGGGAAAAAAATGGAGCCTGTAATACCGGGTTTGGCCAGATTGTTCTTATTATCCGCTGTGAGCCAGTTGAGCTTCAGATGGTAAAAAATATTTTGGCAGACAATATGGCACAGGCTATTGGCGTACTGGAACGGTAAAGGGAGGCTGTCCGGCGGTGGGGAAAAACAATAAGGACAACCTGTGCAGGCTTGGCAAACTGTCAGATGTTTTACCGGAAAATGAGCTGCATACAGTCAAGAGACAACTAACCTCGCTAAAGCAATTGATTCAGGACAGTGCCCGCATTGGCGAGGATATGTCCGGGGTTTTGGCTGATCTCAGGGCTGTACCGGCAGCCAATGATGATATGTTTGTTTTTACACCGGAATTATCGCAAAATGTTACCTTGTTACAAGCGGTTTTTCGCGATTGCAGTGATATCAAATTCCGGTTTTTTAAGACAGGCGGCAGGCAGGCGCTGCTGGTATTTCTGGATGGTATGGTTGACTCTGCTGCGCTGGAGCTCAATGTATTGAAGCCGCTGATGGTGTTTGCCGCAGAAGGCGCCGATCTAAAAAAGCTAATGGCAGAAAGGCTCACGGTAGCTGCCCTCAACCTGGAAACAAGTGCCAATGTTGCGGTTGAGGCTGTCATGAGCGGCAATGTCCTTGTTTTGATTGACGGTATACCGGAGCTATTATCAATTGACGCTATTAAATATGTTAAACGCAATGTCAGTGCACCGGTACTTGAAGAAAGTTTGCGCGGCCCGCAAGATGCTTTTAATGAAACGCTGAAAGATAATCTTGTGCTGCTGCGCCGGCGCGCGAAAGATCCCAATATCAAAATCCGTATCCTGGAAGTGGGGGAGCGCAGCAAGACATCGGTAGCGCTGATTTACTCGGCGAATTTGGTTAAGCCCGGACTTATGGAGGAAGTAGAGCGCAGGCTTCAGGCTCTTGATAAGGATATTATCCTGGTATCCAAAACGCTGGAAGAGACCCTTGTTGAGCATCCCTGGACGCCTTTTCCGCAACTGGACTCTACGGAGCGGCCGGAAAAGGTAATGGCTGCCATCTATGAAGGACGGATGGCAATTCTTGTGGATAATACTCCGGCTTCCATTATCATCCCCTGTACCTATGCCAGTATTATGCAGGCTGTTGACGATTATACCATCCCGGCTTCGGTGGCCTGCCTGGTCCGGATCAGCCGTCACGCGGCCGCGTTTATTGCCATCTACCTGCCGGCATTGTATATTGCGATCGTATCCTACCATCCCGGCATGCTGCCAACCGGTTTGGCGATATCCATTGCCGAACTTAGGGCGCGGACACCCTTCCCCTCATTCTTAGAGGCACTATTAATGGAAATCCTGCTGGAGCTTTTTCAGGAAGCCATCACCCGGCTGCCCAAGAAGGTCTCCAGTGCCGCCAGTATGGTGGGGGCTTTTGTTATTGGCACTACCGTTGTCCAGGCCGGACTGGTCAACCCGCTGCTGGTTGTGGTAATTGCCACTACCGCCATTGCGTCTTATGCCATGCCTTACTATTCTTTTGGCCTGGGGCTGCGGGCGCTCAGGGTTCCCATACTGTTTCTGGCAGCTACCCTGGGCTTATATGGAGTGATGCTGGGTGTTATTATTATTACCGTGCACCTTTGTTCGCTGAAAAATTTTGGCGAGTCCTATCTTGGCGGCATGCTGAATATTGATACTTTTGCCGATTGGAAAGACACATTGATTCGCGCGCCGCAAAGGTTCATGAAAAAGCGACCGGTAGAGTTTGGTGCACAGGATAAAAAGCGGGCAGGTGACAGTCAGTAGTCCGCCAAGTCTAAAGCTATCGGATGAATCGCGACAGGAACACTATGGATTTGGGGTTGGGGGACTGCTGTTATGGCTAATCTGGAAGTAAAAAACAAGATGTCGGCAGCGCAGTTTGGCGTTGTTATGTCAGCCACAATTCTGGGAGCCGGGTATATTAGCCTGCCTACCCAAACCGTTCCCCTGGCCGAGCAGCTGGCATGGATCAGTGTCCTGCTTGGCGGCGCCCTGTTTTTTGTCTCGGCCTGGATTATGCTTAAACTGGCAGCACTCTATCCGCAAAGTGATCTTACGGACTATCTGCCACAGCTTTTGGGAAAATGGCTGGGGGTTGGCATCATTGGTTTCTTAGTCCTGATATTCTTTATGGCGCTCTGCGTAGCGCAAAACCAGTTCAGCCGGGTAGTAACGTTTTTTCTGTTTGACCGTACACCGCCTGATGTGATTATCCTGTCCATGCTGGCTGTTATCGTATATTGCACCATGCAGGATCTGGGAACCATTGTCAGGGTAGCGGAATTTACCTTTTTTGTTGCTGTTGCCATGAGCGGTGTCATTTGGTTTGCGGGAATTTTCAACTTTCAGCCGGAAAACCTGCTGCCTTTTTGGACAGATAAGCCTGTGAGTATTTTGCAGGCCGCCCTGAATACCGGCGAAACATTTGGCGGGTATGAGATCATTTTATTGCTGTTTCCGTTAATTTGCCAAAAACGTCATAACCTTGTAAAAGTGGTGGGAATTAGTTTTATTTTGATTACAGTAGTTAGTCTAAGCATTGTGGTGATGACACTTGGGGTGTTAACGGCAGCGGCTATTCCCAATGAATCTTATCCAACATTAATTGTAGTCCGTAGTGTTGAATTGCCGGGTACCTTTGTGGAACGGTTGGAAAATTATTTTCTGCTTGCCTGGATTCCGCTCATCTTCAATTCTCAGTCGCTGTTTCTTTATATGGTGGCTAAGATAATGAGCCGGTTATGGGGATTTGCCGATCACCGTCCCTGGGTATTGGCATTGGTGCCCTTGATTTATACCGGGGCAACGCTGCTGGATGGCCTGGAACTGATTGAGTTGGCCGGACAGGCGGTAAACCTGCTGGCGCTGGTCTTTTCTTTAGGAATCATACCGTTGGTATATCTTTATGCCAGGTGGAAACAGCGAGGAGTGACCGCAGGTGAAAGTTAGGAGGCGTCTGGCCGGTATGCTGCTTATCCTGACGATTGCCGTTCTTACCGGCGGTTGCTGGGACAGGCGTGAAATCCAGGACCGGAATTTTGTCCTGGCTGTGGCCATTGATACCGCCGATACCGGTCAGCAAACCGAGCAGGAAAAAGCGGAAACCAAAACAGCAACCTTTACCCAGCCGCGGGGGGATAAACGCTACCGGGTTAGCTTACAGATACTGAAATTGATTAAGAATGGCGGTAATGGGCAAAATGGCGGTGACAACAGAACCTATGTTTTATCTAATACCGGGCAGTCAATCTTTGAGATTGTTCGTGATATGCTGGGTCAAACCAGCAAAAGTCTGTTTTTTGAGCATATCCAGGCTGTTGTTATCAGTGAATCGGTGTTGCGGGAGACCGGCATTACCCCGATTATCGACTTTTTTTTGCGCGATGCTGAAATGCGCTGGCGGATAAAAGTATATGTTACCCCCGGTGAAGCCAAACCCATTCTAGAATATGCGCCGCCCAGCAAAGAAGCCGGTGGAATCTATCTGGCCAATATTGTGAGAAATCATACCAAAAATCTTCATGTTGCCGGTGCCCGTACTGACTTGGGAAATATTAGCGTTATGCTGGACAGTAAGTCTGATTTGATCATTCCCCGGATTGATATGACCGGTAATGTAGTGAAAGCAAAGGGTGCTGCGGTATTCAAAAAACACAATTTTGTCGGCTATGTTGATGAACAGGTGGTAGCCGGGCTAAAAATGATTCGTGCTACGGAAAAGTCGGCCATTATCACGCTGCCGGGTGAAGAAGCGGGTGAGCTTTTGGCGGTAGAGGTGTTTCGTCACGATACCCGGCTTACGCCGCATGTTGACGGAGATTCTGTTTATTTTACCCTGGATATCACTATGTGGGGTAATTTAGGCGAACATCAACTTCCCCACCGTACAGTAAAGGCCGATGATCCGGCATTTATCCGCCGGGTGGAACGGCAGGCGGCTGAAGAAGTAAAACGCACTGTTCTTTATAGCAAAAATGTCTGTCAGTCGTTGGGGGTCGATGTGTTGAATTTCGGCAGCAAACTTAAAAGGCATGAGCCTAAGGTCTGGAATACCATCAAGGATGACTGGGATGCAATGTACCCGAATGTTCCCCTGGTAGTATCAGTCAATGTTGTGATCAATCAGCTTGGCGAGCATAAATAAATTTGCTCCGGCAGCGGGAACCAGCGGACGTATACGTATGCTGTACCTGAACCGGTGCAGCCTGTAGCAGGTGTTTTGGCTTGGGGGTAACGTGGTGGAATTGTTGAGAATAAAGAACAATAAGGCCAAAAGTCTCGTAATTTGGCTGCTGCTGGCTGCCATTTGTCTGCCGCTTGCCGGCTGCTGGGATCAGCGGGAATTGCAGAACCGGCAGATGGTGCTGGCTGCAGCCGTTGATATTGCCGAGGGCGATGAAAAGGAACAGGAGCAATTTGCTCAGCCGCACGGAGGCAAGAAGTTCCGGCTTAGTGTTCAATTGCTTGATATTGAACCGCAGCAGGGTGAACAGCAGGGCGGTGCAAAAATTAGTACCTTTGTCATTTCGGGAACCGGCCACCTATTTTCCGAAATTGAGCGGGATATGCTGGGACAGCTTGGCAAACCGATGAATTGGGAGCATATTCAAGCCATTGTTATCAGCCAGGCAGCTATTGAGGCCGGCGGGATCGGACAGATAATGGACTGGTTTGTGCGTGATATAGAGATGCGTTGGCGTATCCGGGTATATGTTACTACCGGTGAGGCCAAGCCCATTATTGAGTATCAGCCTCCCAACGGTGAACCCAACGGGTTATTTCTGTCCGGGATTGGCCGCAACTATCTAAAGGATCCCCATATTGCCGGTGCAGATACTGAACTTGGGTTTCTCATCATACGGATGGATAATAAGGTGGCAGCTCCTTTCCCTACAATCCAATTGACCGGTGATGTTCTTAAAGTAGGCGGTACAGCGCTCATTATGAATGGAGAACTGGCCGGTTATGTAGATGAGTATGACAGTCTTGGTGCCAAGCTTATCACAGGTCTTGAGAAAAGTGCCATCATAACCACTGCCTGTACGAAGCATCCTGACCGGATATATGCATTTGAACTGTTCCGGCATGATACCCGGCTTACACCTCATGTGTCCGGCGATAACATTTACTATACGCTTGATATTGCTATGTATGGCAATATTGGTGAGATGGAGGGCTGTCCAGAGCCGCATGAGCATGAGGTGAGGGATCCGCAGTACATCAGGAAACTGGAATTGCAGTTTGCCGAGGAGGTAAAAAAGGCGGTGTATCATTCGTATAAACGTCATCAGGCTTTACGGGCCGATGCGCTGCGGATGGGGAAAAAAATGCAGATTCGCTATCCGAAAAAATGGGCAGAAATAAAAGACCGCTGGCATAAAGAAATATTTCCCTTCATCCCGCTGGTGGTATCGGTCAATGTTACTATTCACCAGTTGGGTGAACACAAATAATTATTTAAAGATTATGCTGAATAACCATAACCCTATGGCGGCCGCGGTGTACCCGGCTGCTATTTTTTTCGCGAATTTGGCTTCGCTGAACCGGCCATTGTGTTTTTCCAGAACTGAAGCCAGTACCCGGGCGACAAGTGCTGTCGCAAAAAACACAAGCAATAGCCACAAAGTAGTCTGGTGAACCAGCAGGTAAGCCAGCTTTTGCCAATAGTATGCTATATTGCTCATGAATACCTCCTGCTTATTGAGGCCGCCTGACAATCAGGTAACCCGTCCCCAATCCTTTGTACTAAAACCAGCTTCTGCCACATATACATAACTTGAGATAGCATTGGCAGGGAGGGATATTTTTATGCCGATAGATAATAAAACGCCAAAGTGGCGTCATCAATTGACATTGGTAGACCGGGAGGAACTTGCCGTGGACGGAGTCAGCAGTCTGGGAAGCTATGACGAAAAAGAAGTTGTTATGGAAACTGAACAGGGTATACTTACCATCACCGGCGAGGGTCTTAATATTAAACAGCTTAATCTGGAGCAAGGCAATATTGTTATAGAAGGAACGGTAAAAGGATTAACCTATGAGGATGAGGCACGCCAGAGAAAAGGCTTGCTGGAACGGTTTTTGAAGTAACGTGCGTAGCCGGGCATTGTCGCTATGGCTGTTTTTGCTGTTTGTGTTGGCAGCGCAAACTGTGGCCTATAGCTTTGCCAACAGTCTTGCCGCTTACAGCCGCCGGGCATTATATGCTCATTTTACAACAGAAACTGCCGCCATACAGGATGTGAAAGGCCTGCCTTACTCGGAACTTATTAATCAGGCTGGTAAAACCTATGGCGTCAGTCCGGAACTGGTGGCTGCCGTGATTAAGGCCGAAAGCTCTTTCCAGGCGCGGGCGTTGTCAAAAGCGGGAGCTTATGGACTGATGCAGGTCATTCCGGGTACTTGGCGGCTGGTAAATAACCAGGCTTTGATTTGCTATGGCCGACATGACGGGGAATGCGGCAGTGACTGTTTTTATAATCCTGAACTTAATATTGCTATCGGTACCTACTATCTTAGCCAGTTGGTCAGACGTTATAACAGTCATGTTGAACTGGCAGTGGCAGCCTATAACGCCGGGCCGGGGGCTGTTGATAAATACGGCGGGATTCCGCCCTATGCGGAAACGACAGAATATGTAGAGCGGGTAGTCGACTACTGGTACCAGCTTAGCGGCCGGCTGCCGCCGGCAGGTTTGGCCGCCGGCACTTGGCAAAAGCTTACTTATGCAGTAGGCTGGAGCATGATTATGACAGCCGGTGCCCTGGTGTTAACAGGCAGGTATTTGTTGCGGCGGCATAGAGGTTTTCATTGGCGCTAGCCTAAGATGATGATCGGCGCTTTTCCTATACCGGTGACAGGGAGGTGAACCGATGGAGTTATCCACGCAGATTAGGACATTTTTACTCATTGTGACAACCGGGATTGTTCTGGGGATACTGTTTGATACCTATCGGGTACTGCGCCGTCGTTTTCGGCCGCCGTGGCTGGTGACTTCACTGACTGATCTGCTGTATTGCCTGCTGGCGTCAGCCATTGCGTTTACGGCACTCCTTGCCGGTAATTGGGGAGAACTCCGGTTTTACGTTTATATTGCGCTGCTTGTCGGAATTATTGCCTATTATCGTTTGGTCAGCCAATATGTAATGAAATTTATTATGGCACTGCTGCTGCTGATTACGAAACTCTGTCATCTGACAAAACTGGCAGTTGCCTTTACGATAATTAAACCGGTTGTTTTCGTAACACGAACGGCCCTATGGCCTTTTCGGTTTATTGGCAGGAAGTATTCGGCCTGGTACAAACGCCGGCGTCCGCCGCCGCCGGAAGAAATACCACCGTTGTAATGTCTGTAATATTTTATATAAATTACCAGCCTAAAGAGGATTTAGCCTGAAAAGAGCGAATATAGGTAAGAATTACTATTAATATGGTGATGTTTATGCCGCAAAAACGCAGGAAATTCAAACAGTTTAGCTGGTTTCGGTTATGTCTTTTAATCATGGCCGGATATTTTTGCTATGCCGTGATTGATCAGCAAACCGAACTGTACCAGATCCGCCGGGAAACCGAGGTGGTAAACGCTCAGATGGCGCAGGCGCGTGAGGTTAACAGCCGCTTGCTTGCGGAAAAGGAGAATTTGAGTACTGCCGCTTATATTGAAAAAGTGGCCCGCGAACAGCTTGGTTTGGTTAAACCGGGAGAAGTTCCCTATATTCCTGCCAGAGAACCAGCTATTCCTTGACACATTTTCACCGGCGGGAGTATAATATGGATTGCGAGATTCAAATAGCACAGTAAAAAGTACGAAAGATTTTAAGGAGGAAATTTGATTAGTATGTCCATTGAAGTTGGCAGTGTTGTAGAAGGAGTTGTGACCGGCATAACTAACTTTGGCGCTTTTGTCGAGTTGCCGGGTGGAAAGGTAGGCTTGATTCACATCTCCGAAGTTGCTGACGTATACGTCCGCGATGTTAAGGATTTTTTGAAAGAGCAGGACAAAGTAAAAGTAAAAGTCTTATCTGTGGATGATCGCGGCAAGATTGGCTTATCTATTAAGCAGCTGCAACCGCCAGCACCCAAGAAACAGCATACCAACGATTTCCGCCGGTCTAATAGAGTGAATAGCTTGACGTTTGAAGATAAACTGAGTAAGTTTTTAAAAGACAGTGATGAGCGTCTGTCAGATTTGAAGCGCAGTACCGAATCCAAGCGCGGCGGCAGTGGCGGCCGGGGTGGTGCCGGTGGCGGCGGCGGCGGTCCGGCTCGTCGGGCGGAATAATCCCCCAATAAAGGATTGTTATTCGACAAATACTGAAATAATGCAACGTAAAAAATAGCGTGTCAGCCACCAGGCGTAATCAGCCGGGTGGCTTTTTGCATTTTCACCTGAGTCTGTGTCGGTTTTTTTTTATCGGCAGATGCCCTAAACAGACAAACATTTTATCATAACCTTCTGTACAATTTGAGTCACAGTACGAGACAATTATTTACAGAGGTGAGGACCATGCCAAAAGTATCTGTTATCACACTGCCTGAAGAAGTTTTGCAGCCGCCGGCGGCGAGAGTGCCGGCAGAAGCAATGCCTGAAAGCAAGCGCCGTTTTCCCTGGCAGGAGTTTTTCGGCTGGGTCAGGGCGGTAGCCCGGGCACTGTTTCATCAGCAAAACTTACCGCTTAATATGTTGGCGCTCTTGCTCGGACGGGTATCGCTTATGGGCGAGGTGGCTCCCTTCGGGTTGGCACTGTTTGCTGCTGTCGCCGGCTTAACCAGAGAACGGGCGGCTGCCGTGGGGGTATGGGCGTTGGCCGGTGTGCTCAGTGCCGGGCTTTATCAGGAGGCGATGGTTTATCTGATTTCTATGCTGTTATATTGGCGGTTATCGGACAAGCTATCGCGGTATGAGAAAAAAGTGCAGGCTGTACCGTTGTTTATGTTTGGCAGTGTTTTCTTAAGCGGGATGGCGCTCCTGCCTTGGCAGGATTGGGCCTTGTACAGTATGCTGGCAGTTTTTTTTGACGCAACATTATGTATGGTGCTGGTCTTTATTTTTCAGTATGGTGTCCCGCTGTTTTTGACTCAGGCACAGCGGCCCGAGGCCGGCACCGAAGGTTTAATCTGCGGCATAATTATCCTGGCTGCGGCTGTTGCCGGGTTAGGCAATGTAATGATATATGACTATAGTGTACGCAATATGGCCGGAGCGCTGATTATCATGCTGCTGGCTTTCAGCGGCGGCTCAGGGTTAGGTGCTTCGGTGGGGATTGTCACCGGACTGGCTGTAGGCCTGAGTGACGGTAATGCAGCTTCCAGTATCGCCATGTGCGCTTTAGCCGGCATGCTGGGCGGCTTGTTCCGAAGTATGGGCAAATCGGCAGTACTGTTAGGCTTTATTCTGGGGAGCGCCATTGCCGTATTATATTTGGGCCGGCCGGGGGAATTGCTGCTGGTGCTGGTGGAAGCAGCGGTAGCAGGGGCGGCTTTCATGCTGGTGCCTGCTGCCAAACTAAGCCAGTGGCGTGAGCGCTGCCTGGATGAGAGTGATAGTGCTGAGGCGGCGCAGCAGACAGTTAATACGGCAGTGGACAAGCTTAATCAGATTGCCGGCATGTTCAAAGACCTGTCAGGTGCGTTTGGCTCAGGCAGTGCTAAGGAGAATACTGCTTATAATGAAAAAATTAAAGAGGCCCAGTTGGCACAGGCCCTGGCCGCTGTGGGGGAGCGGGTCTGCGGACCTTGCGCGCGGCGCGATGAGTGCTGGGAACGGGATTTCTACCAGACCTATCAGGCAATGCTGGATATGCTGGCTCTGGCGGAGGCCGGCAGGCTGCAATCAGGTGTTTTGCCTGATTGCATAAGAATTGCCTGCATAAACCGCCAGGGGCTCACCGACTTGCTTGTGCAGGTGGCGGAGAGCAACAGGGCTCATTGGTATTGGCACAAGAAACTGCATGATTGCCGCCAGGTAACTGTCGAGCAGTTGAAGGCTACAGGGATGATTATTGGCAATCTGGCGCAGGAACTCAAAAAGGGGCCGCAGAGTGATGCCGAAGCCGCCGAATTGCTGGCAGAACGGGCAGCCATACTGGGATGTCCGCTTACCGGCCTCAGGGTCACCAGTGAACGGGGTAAAGTTTTAGTGGAGGCGCAGAAAACTGCGTGTGAGGGGACGAGGGAGTGTGTTAATACCATTTTGCCGGCCACCACCAACCTCTTGCAGGAAAAGATGATACTGCATGCCGAGTGTGGCAGTAAAATTCGCCACAAGGATTGCAAACTGGCTATGGAATTGGCTGAGCGTTACCATGTGGAAACAGGCATGGCGACAATGGCCAAGGGGGGAGGAGAAATATCCGGTGACACTTGTGTAGCAGAGCCGGTCAGCCGGGGACGGACAGCGCTTATTTTAAGTGATGGTATGGGGAGTGGCGAAGCGGCCGCCAATGGGAGCGGACATGCTGTGAAATTTTTACAGCAGCTGTTGGCGGCAGGCTTTGATATTGATACCGCGGTTAAGACCGTTAATTCTATGTTATTGATAAAAATGCCGGGCGACAGCTTTGCCACAGTGGATATGGTGGTTGTCGACACCTTTACCGGCGAAGCCGAGTTTTTGAAAGTAGGTTCGGCACCAAGCTATGTGAAAAGAGTACGGGAAGTCGTGACCATCAACCCGGCGGCACCGCCTATCGGCATCCTGGAAACCATTGAGATTGAACCTGTCCGGCGGATGCTGGTTCCGGGCGATATCGTGGTTATGGTCAGTGACGGCATTATTGATGCCGGGCGTGGTACTGCCAAGGAGAACTGGGTAGCCAATTTTCTGCGCCGCACAGGCAGTGAGCGGCCGCAGGACATTGCCGATAAAATCTTAGGCCAGGCTCTGGAATATTCAGGCGGCGTCGCGGGCGACGACATGGCCGTACTGGTAGCCAGAGTAGCTGAGCCACCGGGAATTATCCAATAAACAAGTTTTGAGACCAGGGAACAGAAGCCCTGGCTCTTTCTTTTGGGACGAGGGGACAGGTACCTTGTCCCAACAAGGGACCTGTCAGACTGTGTGAAAAGTGCATTTAAAAATTATATGAAATTACAAATATGTTAAAATATAGTTGTATACTGATTGAGAAGGTGAGAGTATGGGCTATATAAAAGGCGAAGAAAGAGGACAAACAATTTTGCTTCCCGAAAGTATCGACGATTACGTCCACGAAGATAATCCAGTTCGCATTATAGATGCGTTCGTGGAACAGCTTGATGTGTTGGAACTGGCATTTGAGCGATCGACTAGCCCCACTTTCGGGCGCCCTCCCTATAACCCAAAAGTCTTATTAAAATTATACTTATACGGCTATTTAAACCGGGTCCGCTCATCGCGCAGGCTTGAGCAAGAAGCAGCACGAAACCTAGAAGTCATCTGGCTATTGCAAAAACTAAAACCAGATTATAAAACCATTGCGGACTTTCGCAAAAATAATAAACTCGCCCTCAAAAAGGTGTTTCGCCAGTTCGTACGCCTGTGCGATGAATGGGGCCTATATGGCAAAGAGTTAGTGGCGATTGATGGGACTAAAATGCGAGCTTGTAATAGCAAAAAGAATAATTATAGTGCCAAAAAACTGGAACGTCATATCCGGTATATCGATGAAAAAATTGAAACCTATATGAAAGAACTAGAGACAACGGATAACGCGGAGACTCAGGAACGTAAGCTGTCGGTACAAGAAGTACAACAGCGAATTCAAGAACTTCGTAATCGAAAACAAACCTATCAGGCTTATCAAGAAACGATAGATAAAAAAGGCTGCAGTGAAGTCTCTACAACAGACCCGGATGCTCGACTTATGTCCAATAACAATAATACAGTAGATGTAGGCTACAATGTACAGACCACAGTCGATGCCAAACACAAATTAGTGGCAGACTTCAAAGTAACAACACAGGCCAACGATTTGGGTGAGTTAGCTAACATGGCCTTGCGTGCCCAAGTGGTGCTTGAAAAAAAAGAGCTCGAAGTGGTAGCAGATAAAGGATATTACAAGGTTGACGACCTCAAAACATGCGTAAAAAATCATATCACTCCGTATGTCGCGAAACAAACATATTCGAACGGGACCGGAGATAAAGAGTTTTACCCGGATAAGTTTCATTACGACGCAGAGGAAAATATATATCGGTGTCCCAGAGGAATTGAGTTATATTTTGCCAAGAAGAGAACCAGTAAGGAAAAAGGCGTTATTGGTTACGAATACCGAAATTATGCAGCCTGTTCCTCTTGTCCGGTAAAAGAACGCTGTACTCGAAGTGCAAAGGGTCGAAGTATCTTTCGGCATATAGACCAAGACTTTTTAGATACGATTAATCTAAAGACTGAGAAAAATAAAGATAAATACCGATTACGGCAAATGATCATTGAACATGTTTTTGGAACAATTAAACGAGGATGGGGAGCGTATTATTTCCTGACTAAGCGTAAGCGCTCAGTCACAGGGGAGCTTTCTTTGTCTTTTTTATCGTATAACCTTAGGCGTGTTATATCTATCCTGGGGACGAAAGAAGTATTAGCAAAATTGACTGCTAGAAAATCTCCGGCTCTAGCCTAAATCCCGCTAGATGCTATTCAGTTCAACCAAAAGTTAACGATTTGCCTAGCATTTTGTATTTTAAGCTACTTTATTAGAGGGCGTGAGAGGATATTTCACACAGTCTGCTGTCCCCTCGTCCCATTGTAATTGGATATGTATAATTATGGAATCAGAGCCAATAATAAAACTACAGGTTTTTAAGACTGCTTTCTTTACCAGACCGTTAAAACGTGTTCTGGTTTTTGAAATTATAAGGAGTGATTCCGATGCAGGTATATCTGGGGATTGATGTTGGCTCTGTGAGCACCAATGTGGCTGTCCTCCGGCAAGAGGGAAGTGTTGTTGACAGTTTGTATATTCGTACCCGGGGAAAGCCGATTGAAGCCGTGCAAACAGGCTTGCAGGAAATAAAACAGCGGTTGGGCGATGCGGAAGTTTTGGGTGTGGGAACTACCGGCAGCGGCAGGTATCTGACAGGTATGGTAGTGGGAGCCGACAGCATAAAAAACGAAATTACCGCCCATGCAATTGCCGCTATGCATATTGTGCCGGATGTCAGAACGGTGTTGGAAATTGGCGGGCAGGATTCGAAACTGATTATTATCCGCAACGGCATTGTAACCGATTTTGCCATGAATACAGTGTGTGCGGCGGGAACAGGCTCATTTCTGGACCAACAGGCCTCCAGGCTGAATATTCCCATCAGCCAATTCGGTGAGCTGGCGCTGACGGCTACGGCACCTGTCCGTATTGCCGGGCGCTGCGCGGTATTTGCCGAGTCGGACATGATTCATAAACAACAGACAGGCCATGCAATCTCCGATATTTTGCAGGGTCTTTGCCAGGCATTGGTGAGAAACTATTTGAGTAATGTCGGTAAAGGCAAGCAAGTGACAGGACCGGTGGTGTTTCAGGGAGGTGTCGCTGCCAATAAGGGCATGCAGCGTGCTTTTGAAGATGCGCTGCAATGTCCGGTTGTTGTGCCGCCCTATTATAATGTCATGGGAGCTATCGGCGCAGCGCTGGCGGCTAGGGAGGAAGTGGCCGGCAAGGGAGTTTCCGCCTTTAAAGGGTTTACGGCGCTTGAGGCCGCCTATACCACCCGCAGCTTCGAATGCAGCGGCTGTGCCAATCTCTGTGAAGTCATTGAACTCAAAGCCGATGAGGCTATTCTCGGACGCTGGGGTGACCGCTGCGGCAAGTGGACCCAGAGTGCTCTTGAACGAACAGCAGCAGAGGAAGGTGAACCGGCATGCGTATTCGCGTAGGAGTGCCGCAAGCCCTGATGTATTATCAGTATGGCCCGGTCCTGGAACGTTTCCTGACCGGGTTAGGGGCGGAGGTAGTCTTATCCGGCGAGACCTCACGCCAGACGCTTGACTGTGGCAGTGTCTTAGATGAAATGTGTTTGCCGTCCAAGGTCTGTTTCGGCCATGTCTGTTATTTGCAGGACAAGGTGGATTATTTATTTTTGCCGCGGATTATCAGCGTGAGCCAGGGGCAATATACCTGCCCCAAAATTATCGGGATGTCTGATGTGCTTAAGCACAATGTTGGCAAACTGCCGCCACTGATTGATATTCATGTCAATATGCGGCAGAAAAGCTGGCAGTTATATCAGGCTATTGTTTCTGTAGGCCGGCTGTTCGGTCAGGGTATGGCTGCAAGCCTCTGTGCCTGGGTTCGTGCCTGGCAGTACCGGGTAAGAACCCAGCCGCAGGTGTTGACTTTGGATGGGCGCCCCCGGGTTGCTGTTGTCGGGCATCCGTATATTCTGTATGACCGTCAGGTCAGCCTTGACGTGCTAGGCAGGCTGGATAAGCTGGGCATACAGGTTTTGACCCCGGAAATGGTAAGGCCGGGTGAAGTGAATAAGGCGGCAGCCACTCTGGAGAAAAGACTGTTTTGGTCAGGCGGCCATACTACGGCTGGTGCGGCGTTGGCGCTGATGCTTGGCAATCAGCCCTTAAACGGGATTATCTTTGTGACTTGTTTTGCCTGCGGACCGGATGCCTTCGTCGGGGAGATTATCCGTCAGCAAGCCCAACGCCTGGATATCCCTTGTATGCAGCTGTCACTGGATGAGCATACGGCAGAAGCCGGTGTGGTTACCCGGCTGGAAGCCTTTACCGATATGATTAAACGGAGGCGCAGACTATGATTGTCACTTTTCCGCATATGGGAACCCTGAGTATTGTTCTAAAATCGTTGTTCAGCCAGTTGGGGTGCCAGGTGCTGGTCCCGCCGCCGATGACCAGACATACTATGGAGCTCGGTACTCAGTTTTCGCCGGAAACCGTGTGCCTGCCATTTAAAATGACGCTGGGAAATTTCATGGAAGCCCTGGAGCAGGGGGCCGATACCATTGTGACCTGCGGCGGCTGCGGGCCTTGCCGTCTGGGTTATTACGCCGCTGTACAGCAGAAAATTCTGGCGGAAAGAGGTTATCGTTTTACCATGATAGCCATAGAGCCTAATCTTATCCATGTATATAAACAGCTAAAATATTTTGCTCCGCAGAAAAGCTGGCGCGAAATTTATCATGCCTTCCGGCTGGCCGGTGCCAAAATGAACCTGCTTGATGATATACAACGCGAGCTTGCCGTTATCAGGCCACGCGAAATGAAAAGCGGTTCAGCCGAGCGAGTTTGGCGGCAGACCGTTACCGCCGTGGATTTGGCTGAAAGCTGCCAGTCAGTACAAGCCATTAGAGCCGAGCTGTTGGAAAAATTGCAGGCAATAGAGCTGGCTCAAGGTGTTAGTCCCTTGCGTGTGGCGGTAGTGGGAGAGATTTATGTCATGCTGGAACCGTTTATCAATCAAAATTTAGAGCAATGTCTTGCCGGCATGGGTGTAGAAACGTCAAAAACCATGCTATTAAGCGACTATGTACGCGGCCATCTTCTCCGCCGGCGCAGTTATGTGGAAATGTTCAAACAGCTTTCGGCTATGGCTGCGCCTTATCTGGGGCATTATGTTGGCGGACATGGTTTAAAAAGCATTGCTTATACTATTTTAAAGAAGCAGCAGGATTATGACGGTATTATCCAGGTTTATCCGTTTACCTGCATGCCGGAGGTTATTGCCAAAAATATCTTGCCCAAGGTGAGTCAGGATGTGGACATGCCGGTATTGACCCTGGCCTATGATGAACAGACAGGCGAGGCCGGTATCAGAACCCGGCTGGAGGCTTTTGTTGATCTTTTGCGGTACCGGAGCAAACCGGCGGCAGCGAGGGTTTAACCGATGGCAGGAAAATGCAGTTTATGGCGCGAATTGATAATAAAAAGTCTGCAGGCAGAGCTGTTGGTCCTTTGGCCAGCTCTGCTTTGTATCAGCCAGGTAAGTGCAGACTATCAGGTAGAGAGCCGGGGATACTATGCTGGATATTGTAAAAGGCTGGATTGCCAGCTATGATTTAATCAGACCGGGCAGCCGGATTCTGGCAGCCTGTTCGGGAGGTCCTGATTCGCTGGCATTGGTGCATATGCTTAACAGTATTAAAGAGGAATACTCCTTTAGTCTGGCTGTTGCCCATGTCAATCATATGTTCCGGCCGGAGGCAGCCGGGGAAGCGGAATATGTGGCTGCTTTTTCGGCAGGTCTGGGACTTGTCTGCCATGTAACGGCCATTGACGTGGCAGCCTATGCTGCTGCCAATAAGCTGTCATCACAGCAGGCGGGCAGACTGCTGCGCTATCAGTATTTACGCAGCGTTGCCGCCGGCTGGGGCGGGGCGCGGATTGCCACAGGCCATCACCGGGACGATCAGGTGGAAACCGTGCTGCTTAACCTTCTGCGCGGTGCAGGCAGCGGCGGTTTAAGAGGCATGCAGCCGGAAAATGGTGATATTATCCGGCCGCTCCTGGCTGTCAGCCGCCGGGATATTGAAGCCTATTGTGCTGACCGGGGACTCAAGCCGCGGTATGACAGCTCAAATTACAAAACCAATTATCTGAGAAACCGTGTCAGGCTTAAGCTCCTGCCAACCCTGGAGGCTGATTATAATCCCGCTATACGGGACGCATTGTGGCGGCTCTCTGAATTGGCGGGTGATGAATATGAGTATCTTAGCCAGGAGGCCGCCAAATTATGGGGGACTGTAGCGACAGCCGGTGACCGGGTGGCTATTGATGGCAAGGCTTTGGCCGGACTGCATAAAGCCCTGCAGCGTGAACTTATCCGTCAAGCTATTGAAAAAAAACGTGGAGACCTAACAGGAATCAGCTATGGTCATGTGGAAAAATTATTAATCATGGCATTAACCGGCACCGTTGGTTCAGTGTTGACACTGCCCGGCGGGCTGACTGCCCAAAAAACCTATAGCGGTTTGGAATTGTTGAGCAATGCCTTAGATCTGAAACCAGCACCGTTTACAGGGGGCTTTAAGCCGGGAGAAGTTGCTGTACCTGGTGCAACTGTTGTTAACGGTATGAAAATACTGGCCGAGATGATCACCGGCTCACCGTCCAGCCAGGGACCAAGCACAGCCATATTTGATCTTGAACAGCTCAGGCTGCCGCTTGTTGTGAGGACACGGCAGCCTGGTGACAGGTTCCGGCCATTAGGGCTTGGCGGCAGTAAAAAGCTCAAAGAGTTTTTTATTGACAATAAAATCCCGGAAATTCAGCGGGATTTTATTCCGCTTATTGCCGATCAGCAGGAAATTATCTGGGTGGCGGGTTACCGGCAAAGTGAACATGGCAAGGTTAGTGCTAATACGCAAAAAAAACTGCAGCTTAGTATTTCTAATGGAAGGATGTTTAAATATGAGTAATAAAATGCTGGATGACCTGGATAAGATATTATTTAGTAAGGATGAATTAGCCGACCGGATTAAAGAATTAGGTGCGGCCATTACAGCCGATTACGCCGGCAAAGAAATTCTGATGATTGGTGTTTTGCGCGGCGCAGTGATTTTTATGGCTGATTTGGCCCGCTCCATAGATTTGCCGGTGGCTATCGATTTTATGGCGGTATCCAGCTATGGTGCGGCCACATCTTCCAGCGGTGTTGTCCGGATTTTAAAAGACCTTGATGAAAATGTGGAAAACAAACATCTGCTTATTGTTGAAGACATTATTGATTCAGGGTTAACATTAAACTATCTGATAGAGAATTTATGGTCCCGCAAACCGGCCAGTATCAAGATCTGCACACTTTTAAACAAGCCAGACCGGCGCAAAGTGGAAGTTCCCATTGCCTACAATGGGTTCACTATTCCCGACCATTTTGTTGTGGGTTATGGTTTGGATTTTGCAGAGAAATATCGCAACCTGCCCTTTATCGGGGTGCTTAAACCGAAAGTTTATGAAGGATAACTGCTTTCTTAATTGTCAACTTTTCCTTAATATGCTATAATTATGCGATATGAATGATAACCTGTTAGTAACGCCGTTTTTGTGGTCCAGCGAGAGGAGGGCTACTTGTTGAACAAGTTTTTCCGGAATGTCAGTTTTTACTTGTTGATTATCATAATAGCCATTTCGATAATCGACTACTATTCGTCGAAAACAACACCTAAGCAAGAAATCAGCTATACTCAATTTTTAGTCCAAGTCCAGGAGCAAAAGGTTGAGCGGGTGACGATTGTTGACAACGCTATTCGCGGTAAGCTCAAAGATGGTCAGGAGTTTTCGACAATTGCCCCTAATGATCCGACGCTGATTAATGAGCTCAGGGCAAAAGGGGTTGACATCAAGGCCGAAGAGCCGCCCCAACCGCCATGGTGGACGACGATTTTCTCATCCATTCTGCCGATACTGCTCTTGATTGGTGTATGGTTTTTTATCATGCAGCAAACACAGGGTGGCGGCAACCGGGTAATGTCTTTTGGCAAATCCCGGGCAAAACTGCATGGTGAGGATAAAACCAAGGTTACCTTCAGCGATGTGGCCGGAGCAGATGAGGCCAAACAGGAACTGGAAGAGGTTGTTGAGTTCCTGAAGCATCCAAAGAAATTTAACGATTTAGGGGCGCGTATCCCCAAAGGGGTGCTCTTATTCGGACCGCCAGGCACAGGGAAGACCTTGTTGGCACGGGCGGTAGCCGGGGAAGCCGGTGTACCTTTCTTTAGCATTAGTGGCTCCGACTTTGTGGAAATGTTTGTGGGTGTCGGTGCTTCCAGGGTGCGCGACTTATTTGAACAGGCGAAGAAAAGTGCTCCCTGTATTGTGTTCATCGATGAGATTGACGCGGTTGGCCGGCAGCGGGGCGCAGGCCTTGGCGGCGGCCACGATGAACGTGAGCAGACCTTGAACCAATTATTGGTTGAGATGGATGGCTTTGGTGTGAATGAGGGGATTATTATCATCGCCGCTACCAACCGTCCGGATATCCTTGATCCGGCGCTTTTGCGCCCAGGCCGGTTTGACCGCCAGATTGTGGTTGACCGTCCGGACGTTAAAGGACGTTTGGAAATACTCAAAGTGCATACCAAAGGCAAGCCTGTCGCCAAAGAAGTTAATCTTGATGTGCTGGCACGCCGCAGTCCCGGCTTTACCGGCGCGGATCTCAGCAATTTAGTTAATGAAGCGGCGCTCTTGGCTGCCAGACGCAATAAGCGGCGGATTGAAATGCCGGAGCTGGAAGAGGCTGTTGAGCGTGTTGTGGCAGGACCTGAACGCAAATCCAAGGTCATCAGTGATAAAGAGAAAAAACTTACCGCCTATCATGAGGCCGGTCATGCGCTTGTCGGCATGATGCTGACCCATACCGACCCGGTGCATAAGGTATCAATAATTCCCCGCGGGCGGGCGGGCGGCTATACGCTGATGCTGCCGAAGGAAGACCGTTATTATGCAACCAGGACAGAGCTCCTGGAACAGCTTAAAACACTCTTAGGCGGCCGGGTTGCCGAGTCTGTCGTGCTGGGTGAAATTAGTACCGGCGCGCAAAATGACTTGGAACGGGCCACCGATTTGACCCGCAAGATGATTACCGAGTATGGCATGAGTGAAGTATTAGGTCCGATTACCTTTGGCCGCCGCCAGGAGCAGCAGGTTTTCTTAGGCCGCGATATTTCCCGTGACCGCAACTATAGTGAAGAGGTTGCCTATTCCATTGACAAGGAAGTGCGCCGCCTGATTGAAGAAGCCTATGACAAGACAGAAGAGCTGCTGCGGACCAACATTGACAAGCTGCACCTGATTGCCAACGCGCTTTTAGAGCGTGAAACGCTTGAGGCCCATGAACTGGAGCAGCTGTTAAATCAGGGCAGTATAACTGAAACAGATTTAAGCAGCGAGGATGATGTGCCGCCTGCTGATCTGCCGCCGGTCAATGCCGAAACTGACCCGGATACCGGCAACAGTCCTAAGATTGTTTATAGTTTTGGTCTGGCTGAATCGCGCTATTGAAGGTAAGCTGAACAACGGCAGGTATACATACCTGCCGTTTTGTTATATGTAAATATAGATGCCAAGGAGGTTCAGGGTGAGAAAACTGTTAGTAATTATAGTGATTATGCTATTATCAACCGGGGTGCTGCAAGCCGCCCCGGCGGCTCCGCCGGTTGTATACGAAAAAGGTGTTGTGGTATTTGTGGGGCCGCTGGATCAAACAATGCAGAAGCAGTATCATATGGCCCAGGGTGAGCTTGTCAGTATTCAGCTGACAAGCGGACCGGAGACCGGCAAAGTGGTCGATACCTTTAATTTTGTCTCAGACCGTTCGGCCTATGAAATCAGGGTTAAGCCGGGTGACAAGGTTATTGTTGCCGTCACCAGTGACCTGGGCAGAACAAGCTATCACGTCAGTGATTTTGACCGCTTTGATTATGTGTATGTGCTGGGCGGTTTATTTGTGCTGGCACTGGTGGTGTTTGGCGGAGTGGTGGGCGCTAAGTCGGTATTGGTTATCGCCTTTGCGATGCTGCTCATCTTTAAGTTTTTTATTGATCAGGTGATGGTTAATCTGTACAGCTTAACCTTGTTGACCCTGGTGGTGTCTGCCATTATTGCCGTGGTGACCCAGGTGGTGGTAAGCGGGGTGTCGAAAAAAACCCTGGCCGCCATTTTGGGGACTGTCGGCGGTGTGGCGATAGCCGGAATACTGTCAATGCTATCGGTCAAGCTTATGCACCTGACAGGCTTGGACTCGGAAGAGGCCATGCTGCTCAAAGCATCTATGCTGGCACAGATTGATTTTCAGGGCGTGCTGTTTGCGGGAATGGTTTTTGGCTCCCTGGGGGCGGTTATGGATGTTACCATTTCCATTGCCTCGGCGGTATATGAGGTCAGGAGCGTTCACCCGACCATCGGTTTTAAGGAACTGGTGCGGGCAGGTATGAATGTGGGGCGGGATATTATGGGTACCACATCCATCACCCTGATTCTGGCATATGCCGGCACTTCCCTGCCCCTGATGCTGCTGATTGCTTCACAACAGAATGCGCCGATGCTAAAGATACTAAATCTAAATCTGATCGTGACCGAATTTGCCAGAGCCTTAACCGGCAGCATCGGTTTGGTTTGCGCTATACCGCTGACTGCTGTCATTACGGCTATGCTGCTGAAAAGAGACTGAGTCAAGGGACGGTTCCCTGACTCGTGAGAGGGGGAGAAGGATGAGTTGGATAAAACCGTATCAGGCTACCGGGCTGGGAAGTTTGCCGCATCAGGATGAGTTAACGGCCCTGCAGGTAATTGCCAAGGCCATGCCGGTTTGGCCGCATTGGCCGCAGCTGCCGGCGAAGATGCCGGAACAGGGTTTTGTCGTACAGTATGTTCAGCCGCTGATTAGACTTGGGGTGCTGACGTCAAGGCCGCTTAAGGATCCGGTATTTGTTCGGACAGAGCCCGGCTGGGAGGATAAGGCCGGTAACTTTTACGAGCAATATCTGGCCTTTGTCAATGGCGATAGCAGGGCGGAGCAGACCTTTGCGCTTGAGGGTGAGGCTTTTGCCGGTCTTGAAGCGTTCATCAGGAATTTTAACCTTTGTTTCCCTAAGGCCCAAGGGGTCAAAGGTCATGTCAGCGGGCCACTGACGGTAGGGATGCAAATTAGGGATGAGCGGGGCAGGGCGTGTTTTTATGATGAGACGCTGCGGGAAATTTTAGTGCATTGCCTTACCGCCGAGGCTGTACTCGAAGCACGGCGGCTAAAAACACTGGGTTTGCCTGTACTTATATTTATTGATGATCCGGGACTGTTTCTGATTGGCGTATCTACGCATATTACCTTAACCAGAGAAGCTGCCGCCGCTGCTTTGGCTGCTGTTATTGACGCCCTCCACACCGAAGGTGTTAAGGTGGGGGTGCATGCTTGCGCCGGCATTGACTGGTCAATTTTGTTTGCGCTGCCGGTGGATGTAATAAGTTTTGATGCGTATCATTATTTTACCGGCATGGCACTGCAGGCAGACGGTTTGGCTCAGTACCTGGAGCAGGGCGGCAAACTGGCCTGGGGGCTTGTTCCTACTTCGGAAGAAGCCTGGCAGGAAACGCCGGCGTCAATACTGCGGCGGTTTGATGAACAGTGTGACGAACTGGCCGGGCGGGGTGTTGATGCTGCCGTATTGCGGCAAAGTATTATTTGGACACCAAGCTGTGGCACAGGAGCGTTGCCTGTCGAGCTGGCAGAGCATGTCTATGGGTTAGTCGAGGGTGTCGTTGACAGGCTGAATTCCTAATACAAGTATGCAAAAATAAAATTGCCACGCCGGCATTGACGGGCGTGGCAAATTTTTATTCCTAATCGGATTTCACCGGCAGCGTAAACGTAAACGTAGTGGTCTGGCCCGGCGTACTGGTGGCGCCGACAGTGCCGCCCATCGCGATTACTAACTTGTGGGTGATGGCTAAGCCAAGCCCGGTGCCGCCGTCACCGCGGGAACGCGATTTATCTACCCGGTAAAAGCGCTGCCAGATATATGGCAGGTGTTCGGGTTCGATGCCTTGGCCGGTGTTACTTATATCAATAGCTACCTGCTGTTGAAAGGTACGGGCAGACAGACTGATGGCCGAACCCGGTACAGCATGGCGAATTGCGTTGGTCAGAAGGTTGGTAAGCACCTGATCCAGCCGGTCGGGATCGGCCAGGACTGGCGGCAGTGTGTCCGGGATGTTTGTCTCTACTGTTAATTTTTTGAGCTCCAGGAAGGGAGTCAGCGCAGAGGTATGTTCGGTAATAAACTCGGTGAGCCGGATAGGCTGAGCGGCAAGGGGGATTTCGCCTGCTTCCAGTTGTGAAAGGTCCAGCAAATCACCAACCAGCCGGCCAATCCGGTTGCTTTCGGCCACAATACCGGTGAGGTAGCGTTCGCGTTGTTTTTCGGTGGTGACAAGCCCGTCCAGCATGGTTTCAGCCAAAGCTTGAATTGAGGCTACCGGGGTTTTTATTTCATGGGAGACATCTGACAAAAATTCGCGCCGTTTTTGTTCCAATTGTGCCAGCTCTGCCGCCATTGTGTTAAAGGTTCGGCCAAGCTCACCGATTTCATCACTTCGCGTGGCTGTGGTGCGGCTGGCATAATTGCCGGCCGCAAAGGCAGCGGCGGCCTGGCTGATATCACGCAGCGGACGGGTCAGGCTGCGGGCTGTTAACAGTCCCACAATCATGGCGGCAAAAGCACTGGCTGCCAGAGAATATAGCAGCAAATTTCCCAGGGCCTGCGTTGTGCGGGTGACACCTTTCAGTGGAGAATAGAGAAATAATGCGGCTGGCGGATCGGATTCCCGCGGTGGCAGCGGCAAGGCTGCCACTATCGCCGGGTCGCCATTGCGCCAGGGTTTCAATATCTTCTGTGAGCCGTTGCTGTCCAAATCCAGCCAATCGGCTTTATCCCATAACTCGGACAGGTTTCCCAGGCGTTTTCCTCTCCAGCCTTTTGGCGGTTGACCGGCAAGAACCTTGCCGTTTTTATCCATGAGCCAGATATCGCCGCCGGCCATATCGCCCATGCGGTCAATCCACCGGTCAGGCGGCTTTTGCCCTTTGGCTAAGGTGGGTGTAAGCATATCTACGGCTGCTTTGCCTTTGGCCAGGAGGTCACGGCGTTTGTTTTCAATAACATGATCACGCACCAGGTAAGACATAAGTAAGCCTAAGGTCAACATGCTGACAAGAATAATTGCCACATGTGATAACAGCAGTTTAGCAAACAGCGATCTGATCATTTGGCAGTCACCTCAAATTTGTAGCCTACGCCCCACACCGTATGGATATAACAGTATTTGGGGTTATCAATTTTTTGCCGCAGGCGTTTGATGGTGGCGTCAACGGTGCGGTCGGCGCCGTCGAAGTCATAGCCCCAGACATTAATGAGGAGCTGCTCCCGGGAAAAAGCCATTTTAGCATGGCGGGCCAGAAAAGTTAACAGCTCAAACTCTTTGGGGGACAGTTGATTGCTTGTTTTGCCGGAGGCTACTGTTTGGGCAGCTAAATCGATACTGAGCTCAGGAAACTCTATACAGGTGCCGGCCTCGACCAAGAGGCCGCTGCGGCGCAGTACGGCTTTAACCCGGGCAATAACTTCGCGGGGGCTGAAGGGCTTGGTAATATAGTCATCCGCGCCCAGGGAAAATCCGGTAAGCTTATCGGCTTCCGCACTTTTGGCGGTTAAAAAGATCACAGGTACTTTGCGTTCCACCGCTGCGCAAATTTCCCAGCCTGTTCGTTTCGGTAACATGACATCAAGAATTAATAAATCCGGACGGTGCTCCTCTTCTATTGCCAGGGCCGTTTGTCCGTCAAATGCGGTAAAGACCTTAAAGCCTTCGCGCTCCAGATAAAGCTGAATGACTTCAACAATAGTCGCTTCATCGTCGGCCAGCAATATTTTGATCTGTTCCATAAGCCACCTCACACGATAGTGATTAAATACATTTTTGGTCAAAAGGATAAAGTGGGTCCAGAACCTAAAGCAATGCTATCATACTCCGGCGGTTGTGTAAATGAGGGGAAAGGCCTAATTGACAATGGTTAACCAATGAATTATTATTAGGGTAACAATGCTGACTTTGGAGTGAATATGCAATGCGAACGGCCATTTTGGAACTCTTAAAGAAAAATTCAGATCAATACATTTCAGGCGAAAATATCTCTCAGTTACTAAAGGTATCGCGAACAGCGGTCTGGAAGCATATTCGCGCCCTTAAGCAAGCCGGTTACGAAATCGAAGCCCATCCCCGGCTGGGATATGTGTTTAGACAAATGACAGAACGCTTACTGCCGGGGGAGATTAAGGCTCATCTGACCAGTTCGGTACTGGGGCGGGAGGTTCATTATTTTAGCGAAATTGATTCAACTAATAATGCGGCCAAAAAATTGGCAGCCGACGGCTGTCCGGAGGGTACTATTGTTGTTGCCGAAGAGCAGCTTACCGGTCGCGGCCGTTTGGCCAGAGGCTGGTATTCGCCGTTTGGCAAAGGGATCTGGCTGTCGGTAGTTCTCAGGCCGCCGTTTGCTCCCATGGAGGCGGCTAAATGCACGTTGATGGCAGCAGTTGGTATAAACCGGGCAATAAACGCTGTAACAGGCGCCGGCTGTGGCATTAAATGGCCTAATGACATTCTGTGCAAGGACCGCAAGGTGGTAGGCATTCTTACAGAAATGAGTGCGGAGATGGATGCCATTAACTATGTGGTAATTGGCATTGGTGTTAATGTTAATATGGAGGAGCAGGATTTTCCCGAAGAAATTGCCGCTACCGCCACTTCGTTAGCCATGGCAGCCGGATGCCGGATTCCGCGCATGAAGCTGCTGACAGCTATTCTGGCTGAACTGGAAAATGTGTATAGTACAGTCAAAACTTCAGGCTTTGCGCCAATACTTGCCGAGTGGAAAAACCAGTCGGTCACCTTAGGTCAGCAGGTGGCGGTGAATGGTATTGACCGGAATTTTACCGGCCTGGCTGTTGATATTGATGCCGACGGCGCGTTGCTCATTAAGACACCGCAAGGCATAGAACGGGTGCTGGCCGGTGATGTATCTATCAGACCTAGTATTGAGGAGGGAACCTGATGCAAATTCGTTCGATGGCGCTTACCAGTTTGTTTGCCGCTCTGCTGGCGGTGAGCTCTCAGATATCTATTCCTATTGGACCTGTGCCGGTTGTCATGCAGGTTATGATGGTGCTGCTGGCCGGTATGGTGCTGGGCAGCCGTTTAGGGCCGGCAAGTGTGGCCGTCTGGGTGCTTTTAGGTGTATTCGGGCTGCCGGTTTTTGCCCAGGGCAAAGCAGGAGCGGCTGTCTTAATTGGTCCTACGGGCGGTTATATTGTTGGCTATTTTTTCTGTACGTATATTGTTGGCTATGTTGCGGAACACTTTGAACTGACCTACAAGTATACCGCTTTGTCCATGTTAGCCGGTCTGGCGGTTATTTATGGTGCGGGTTTGGCGGGATTCATGCTTTCCTTCCAATATGTGCTGCACAAAGCTATGACGCTGGACAGGGCGCTGAATCTGGCAGTGCTGCCCTTTTTGCCGTTTGACCTGATTAAAACAGCGGCTGCGGTATATGTTGGTGTACGTGTACGCCGGGCTTTGTTAAAAACCGGTTTGCTTGGCAGCAGGCAGCCTGTTTAAAATGACTGTTAATTTCGCGTATTGCTTTAGTGTATTTACAATCTTCCCGTTTTTGCGGTACAATAGTAGCTATTAATAATTAAATCTGTACGAATAGCGCAGGCAGCTTCCTGCTGCACAGGGGGATTTTACTCATGTTATTAGTATTTGATGTTGGCAACAGCAACATCGTTTTGGGAGCTTTTGACGGCGAAGAACTTGTGTACCACTGGCGGGTATCGACAGATAAACAAAAGCCCGGTGATGAGTACGGAATGTTGATTTACAACCTGTTTACTTATCGCGGCATGAAAATGGAAGATATTGAAGCCATTGTTATTTCTTCGGTTGTTCCGCCGCTGGTTGTACCGTTAACCAGGATGTGCCAGCGATATTTTAATGTCGATCCGCTTGTTGTTGGGCCTGGTGTTAAAACCGGTATGTGTATCAAGTATGAAAATCCGCGCGAAGTGGGTGCAGACCGTATTGTAAATGCCATTGCGGCCTATGACAAATATGGCGGACCGTTGATTATTGTGGATTTTGGCACAGCCACCACCTTTTGCGCTTTGGCGGAAAATGGCGATTATCTGGGTGGTGCCATTGCACCAGGTATTGGTATTTCCACTGAAGCTTTATTCCAGCGGGCAGCTAAATTGCCCCGCATCGAACTTATTAAGCCTAAAAATGTGATATGCCGCAATACTATCAATAGTATGCAGTCAGGCATTATTTATGGTTTTGTTGGACAAGTAGATGAAATTGTCCGTCGCATGCGTATTGAGATGGGACAGAAGGCGAGTGTTGTCGCTACAGGCGGTTTAGCCAACCTTATTGCCCAGGAGTCTAACACCATTGATAAGGTGGATACCTTCCTGACATTAGAGGGTCTCCGTCTTATTTACGAACGCAACCGGTAATACAGAGGCTAAGCAGGGCGGTCAATATGGCCGCCCTTTAAAAATATAGGAGGTCATATGCAAATCGGGAAACTCAAATTGGCCAATCCCGTTATCCTGGCACCTATGGCCGGGGTAACAGACCTGCCGTTTCGTTTGCTTGCCAAAGAAATGGGCTGTGGCTTGGTCTATTCCGAGATGGTTAGTGATAAAGGACTTATTTATGATAATGTTCATACCAAGAAGCTGCTGGCTATTGATGAACGGGAACGGCCGGTGGCGCTGCAGATCTTTGGTTCAGAGCCTGACAGTATGGGAAAAGCAGCCACCATTGTTGCCGATGCCGGAGCTGATATTATTGATATCAATATGGGCTGCCCTACGAATAAAATTGTTAGAAATGGCGAAGGTTCGGCGCTTATGCGCAACCCTGATTTAGCCTATCGCATTATTGCTGCCGTCGTAACGGCGGCTGGCGATGTGCCGGTAACTGTAAAGTTTCGCAAAGGCTGGGATGATAAATCGGTTAATGCCGTAGAGATTGCCAAACTGGCCGAACAGGCCGGCGCGGCGGCTGTCAGTGTGCATGGCAGGACCCGGGAACAGTTTTACTCCGGTCAGGCTGACTGGAATAGTATCAGGGAGGTAAAACAGGCTGTTGGCATACCTGTTATCGGCAATGGTGATGTCCGCACTCCGCATGATGCCAAGCGTTTATTGACTGAGACCGGCTGTGATGGCATAATGGTAGGACGGGGAGCACAAGGCAATCCCTGGATATTCCGTCAAATAATCCATTATCTGGCCACCGGTGAAATACTGTTGCCGCCAGGACTTGACGAACGGATTGATATGCTGCTGCGGCATCTGGATATGCTTGTTGAGCACAAAGGCGAGTATGTTGGTATCAGAGAAATGCGCAGTCATGCTGCCTGGTACACCAAGGGGCTGCATAAATCGGCCGAGTTAAGGCTTACCTTTAACCAGGCGGCAAGTAAAGCCGATTTTATTCGAATTATGGAAGATTACCGTGCGCTGGCATTGAGGTGAAGATCGTGAATATGCTTATTATGCCTGTCGCTAACGGCGTATTGCCAAGAGCACAGGGCGGGACGATTACCGGTATGTTTATTATTGAAAATGGCGGCCAGTTACTGTTAGATGTAGGGGTGGGAAAAGAAATTCTCATCTGTCCCTGGATTGTGGAAGAACAAGGCTTGTATCCTGTAGGTGTAATTGTCCGTATCATGAATATCTGGAATCATGCGGTTGTCGACGAGGCCGGCGTTGAAACTCCTGTACTGATGGCTAAGCTGGAAGGGCGGGGCCATGCCCGCTGGCATACACTCCGTACGGCTGGCAGCTATATCTATTCCGATAATGTTGAACAGCTTAACTTAAAGAAGCTGCGGCAGGAGTATCCGTCCATTTCCGGTGCCGGGTGGGCGCCGCAGGGCGGCTATACAGAGTTCCGGGATAAAAGTGATATTCCTGTTACATTATATGGGAATGACCTGGAAACAGGCCGGCAAGTAAGTATAACCGCTAATTTAGGCGGATTGGTTGAACTGGAACAGGCTCACACCATTGAACATTCTGTCATCAGGGCATTACAGACCTATGGGCTTTGTACGCCCCGGACACTGATTGCAGCTATGAGCCGGGAAACCGACGAACTGAAAAAATCGGTGGAGTTTAGCATCAAGCATACCCTGCCGGAGGCTTTAGGATTGACGGCCAGCGGTGCCTGCGGCAATCCGATGACCAATTTAGCCCAGGTATATTTGGCCCAAGAGTTTGTCAGCAATATTGAAGCAGGCAAATCCTTGAATGAGTCACTGGATAAAGCCCGCCGCTCGACGATGTCTCAGCTGACTGATGATATCGGTCTTACTATGAACCAAGGCATCCGTGTTTTACAAGGGCTCAAAAAAGGTATGGTTCATGATGATACAATATTAAAGCTGCAAACCTATAAGAAAGTAATAAGCCGTTTCCCCTTTGAACCCTGGGGATAACGGTTTTTTTCGAATTTTCCTATTTTATGGAAAAACTTGTTAACAAGCAAAAATAATGCTAAAATATGTATGTACACAATATTGTGCACATATACTACAAGGGGAGATGACCAAGTCGTGTTGCTTCGCATTGGTGACAAGATTGTTGACCGTCAGAAGATTCATCATACTGTGGACAAAATTCTTGAACTGCGCAAGGGCGGCCTGTCACAGCTGGAAGTAGCGGGGCAGGCGGGTGTTGACCGGACTTTTGTTTCACGCCTGGAGACGATTGGCGAGATTCGCAAAGGCGGCCGGATAGCACTCATTGGTTTCCCGATAAAAAACTGCGAGGAAATTTACGCCATAGCCAGACGGGAAGGCATTGATTACTGCCTGCTTTTGTCTGAGCAGGAGCGCTGGGACTTTGTTCAGACTAAGAGCGGTATCGAGCTTTTCAATACCATTATGGAGATTATTTCCAGTGTGCGTAAGCATGATATAGTAATTATTATTGGGTCAAATATGCGGATAAAGCTAATGGAGACCTTACTGGACAAAGCCGTAATCGGCGTACAAATTGGGGAATCACCAATCGCAGAAGATAAATATGTGAATCCGGAGGATATTTGTGCACTTATTAAGCAGCTCAGGTTTTAGTCGGGGGGATATGCGATGAAACAGGTGGTAAGCATCAGTCTGGGTTCATCTAAACGCAATGGTACGACAGTCGCCACTTTTGGCGGGCACGAATTTTGTATTAACCGAATAGGAACAGACGGAGATAAAAATAAGGCGGCGCGGCTTATTCGCGAACTGGACGGCCAGGTGGATGCTATTGGTCTTGGCGGTACTGACCTGTATATTTATGCCGGTGCAAAGCGGTATACTTTCCGGGAGTCGGCAGCTTTGGCTGCCAACGCCAAAATAACGCCGGTAGTTGACGGTAGTGCCATAAAAAACACCTTGGAGCGGCGGGTAGTATCCTGTCTTATGACTAAACACGGCTGGGATTTCAAAGATAAAGAGGTACTTATCGTGTGTGCCGTTGACCGGTTCGGTCTGGCCGAAGCCTTGGCGGCAGCCGGCAGCCGGACGGTATTTGGTGATTTGATGTTTGGGTTAGGGCTGCCTGTACCTATTACCACTTTAACCGGTTTGTCCCGGTTGGCCAGCCTGATAGCTCCTATTGTCACCAAACTGCCTGTTAGCTTGTTTTATCCTACCGGTGACAAGCAGACACAAGTTACCCCCAAATTTGAACAGTATTTCCATAACGCCAGTATTATTGCCGGAGATTTTCATTTCATTAGACGATATATGCCGGCGACTATGAAAGATAAACTAATTATTACCAACACTGTGACCCAAGAGGATGAAACCCTGCTCAGAAAACGCGGTGTGGCCATCCTGGTAACCACTACGCCGGAGATGGGCGGGCGGTCTTTTGGCACTAATATTTTAGAAGGGGTACTGACCGCTTTATCTGGCAAACGCCCCGAGCAGCTAACGGTAGACGATTATAACCAGCTTATAGAACAAAACGGGATTGAGCCGAGGTTAAAAACCTTATGATGAAGGAGGCGCTTGTATTTGCAAAAATTTGCTTTTGTAGTTCATCCGCTTGAAGCCAGGGATTTTAGCCGGAAATTTTCCTTTACCCGTAACTGGCCTGATGGGTTAGTAGAGGGAATTATTAAATACATACCACCGTTTAAAGTATCTCACATTAGAGGTATCGATTCCGGGCATAATACGGCTGAAGGATGGTTTATAGGGTGCCCCCTGACATCCCGTCAAATGCTGGACATGCCTGAACCCTATGTCATTAAGAAGATTATTAAGGCCGGCAAAGTAGCTGAAAAACTGGGCGCAAAAATTGTTGGCCTTGGTGCTTTTACTTCCATCGTTGGTGATGCGGGCATATCTATCGCCAAGAATTTGAATATTGCAGTGACCACAGGCAACAGTTACACGGTGGCAACCGCATTGGAAGGAACGCGTCAGGCAGCTAAGCTGATGGAAATTGATTTAGAACGGGCTAATGTACTTATCCTGGGTGCGACAGGTGCTATTGGCGCAGCTTGTGCACAGATTTTAGCCAAGGAAGTGCGCTATTTAACACTGGCTGCCCGTGATGAATCCAAGCTTGAAAAACTTGCTGCACAAATTTTAAAATCTACAGGATTAGCCGTGCGGGTAACTGCAAATACTAAACATGCTATTCGAAATGCAGATATTGTTGTGGCCGTAACCAGCGCTATTGACAGTATAATTGAGCCTGAGGACCTAAAACCAGGCGCTATTGTGTGCGATGTAGCCAGGCCGCGCAATGTCTCCCGTCGGGTAGCAGAAATACGTAATGATGTACTTGTCATCGAAGGTGGGATAGTTGAGGTCCCGGGAGATGTACAGTTTGGCTTAAACTTTGGGTTTCCACCGCAAACTGCCTATGCCTGTATGGCAGAAACCATGATATTAGCGTTAGAGGGACGTTACGAAAACTTTACGCTAGGGCGGGACTTGACGGTAAAACAAGTCGAAACTATTAATAAATTGGCGAATAAGCACGGTTTTAAACTTGCCGGATTCCGAAGTTTTGAGAGAGCAATTACGCCGCCGGAACTGACTGGGATTAAAAATAATGCTGCCCGGAAAGCTATTCAAGTACAATCAGGTATACAAAGGGGTGCTTTAGAAAATATTGACAAAAATCTCATTTATGCCTATAATAATGAAAAATAGGGGATAGTCATAGTGTCAGGCCTCTTACCCATCAACAGTGTCAAGTCCTACTTGACACTATTTATATTGCCCAGTCCTGATAGCTAAAGATTTTCCCGCAACTTCGGGCAATTTTTTTACTCAACCGAATACACTATCACAAAAGGAATTTGCAATATTTGCAAAAAAGACTTTTGCAAATATTTGAATAAAGAGGAGAATGTAATAATGGAAAAAGACGTTATGCTGACCATAGACGGGCTGAAGAAGTTGGAGCAAAAGCTTGACCATTTAAAATCAGTTCGCCGCCGGGAAGTGGCTGAGCGTATTAAACAAGCCATTGAATTCGGTGATATCAGCGAAAACTCAGAGTATGAAGATGCCAAAAATGAACAGGCCTTTATTGAGGGTGAAATTCTGGGCTTGGAAAAAATCCTGCGCAATGCCAAAGTTATAGACGAAGGCGAAGTAGGCACCGACATTGTGGCGCTGGGCTCCACCGTTAAGCTTAAAGATCTGGAATTTGATGATGAATTGGAATATACTATTGTTGGTTCGGCTGAAGCCGATCCTGCCGAATTCAAAATTTCTAACGAATCACCTGTTGGTCAGGCTATTATTGGCCAGAAGGTCGGCAGTGTGGTAGAAGTAAATGTTCCAGCCGGAATTTTGAAATATGAAGTCATGGAGATCAGACGACAATAGTAATCTGATAGTTGAAGAAAGTAGGACAGGGGAGACGTTACATGGCAGAAACAGAAGCAGTACAAGATAATCAGCAGACAGCAGAAGACCTAAACGAATTGATGAAGGTTCGCCGGGAGAAGATGGATAAAATTGCTGCCCAGGGGATTGAGCCTTTTGGGCGGAAATATGATTTTACCCATCACGCGCAGACCGTCATTGAGCAGTATGCTCAATTAGAGGGACAAACTGTCCGCATAGCCGGCCGGCTTATGGCCGTACGCGGTCATGGGAAGGCCAGCTTTGGCCATGTAATGGATATGACCGGCAAAATTCAGGTTTATTTTCGCCAGGATGTGCTGGGGGAAACTGCCTATGAGCAGTTTCGACTCTTAGATATTGGTGATCTTGTAGGCATTGAAGGCGTGGTATTTACAACCCAAAAAGGTGAAATCAGCATCAAGGCCACCAGCTTTGAATTTTTGGCTAAGACACTCCGGCCGCTGCCGGAAAAATGGCATGGATTGAAAGATGTTGAGACCCGCTATCGTCAGCGTTACCTTGATTTGATTGTAAACCCTGAGGTACGCAATAACTTCGTCATACGCAGCAAAATCATCAGAGCTATGCGCCAGCAATTGGATGATCGCGGTTTCCTGGAAGTGGAGACCCCCATGATGCATCCGATCGCCGGTGGGGCAGCAGCCAAGCCGTTTGTTACCCATCATAATGCACTTGACATGAAGCTATATATGAGGATTGCGCCGGAGCTATACCTCAAACGCCTGATTGTGGGCGGTTTTGAAAAAGTGTATGAACTCGGGCGGGTATTCAGAAACGAAGGCATTTCGATTAAGCATAATCCGGAATTCACCATGATCGAACTGTATCAGGCGTTTGCTGACTATCAGGATGTTATGCGTTTGACAGAAGAAGTCGTAGCCGGTGTCGCCCAGGCCGTTCTTGGCACCACCAAGATTACTTATCAAGGACAGGAAATTGACCTGACACCGCCCTGGAACCGGATGACTATGCCGGAAGCTATTAAAAAGTTTGCCGGAGTGGACTTTGATGAGGTTACCACCATCGAAGCGGCTAGGGCTATTGCCGATAAACTAGGTGTTAAGTATGAACAAAAGCATGGAATTGGCGGAATTTTGAACAATGTATTTGAGGAAGTGGCAGAGCAGCATTTGATTCAGCCAACCTTTATTATTGGCCACCCTACCGAGATATCACCTTTGGCTAAACGTAACAAAGACAATCCGGACATTACCGACCGGTTTGAGGCATTTGTTTTTGCCCGTGAGATTGCCAATGGTTTTTCGGAATTGAATGATCCGATTGATCAGCACGGACGATTTGCTGATCAGCTGACACAGCGGCTGGCTGGTGATGATGAAGCTCATATGATGGATGAAGACTATATCACCGCACTTGAGTATGGCCTGCCGCCTACAGGTGGTCTGGGTATTGGTATTGACCGGTTGGTTATGTTTTTGACCGATTCCTATTCCATCCGGGATGTGCTGCTTTTCCCGCATATGCGTCACCGTGATTAACTACGTGTAAAAAGCTGACCGGTTGCGGCCGGTCAGCTTTTTATCCGTCTGACAGTGTTTATAGGTTTTAGGCGCCGTCACAAGATATAGTGTGGACGGCTGTCATACAACTATCTTGTTTTTGATTGACAAGCTCGAAGTCATTGTGTTAACATACTATTCGTTCGCTTGAAGATTTAACCGATGGTTACTCAATTGAGATGTTGACAGACCAATTGCTATATGCTAATATATAGAAGTCGCTGAAACATGCGATTGAAAATTCAAAAAGATATATT